>CANKUF010000110.1 GCA_947486675.1 Acidimicrobiaceae bacterium | reverse complement strand
CAAGTGTTCCGTACAACTTCTCGTCGGCGTTTTCGCGAATGCAACAGGTGTTCAACACCACAACATCGGCGTCGTCTTCGTGTTCGGCCATTTCCATGCCGTCTTCTTCGAGCAAACCAGAAATTCGCTCGGAGTCGTGCGCATTCATTTGGCACCCAAAGGTGCGCACAACATATTTACGAGTCACAGTGGGTCAAGTTTACCGCCGCATTATTTGCGGTTACCCAGAAATGGCAGCCCCGCCGGCCAGCGCGGAGGCACTGACCAGCGGGAAACTGTGGCGGACTAGCCGCGCGAATTAGTCGAGATCGATTGGCTCGTCGTCTTCTTCGGTGAATGCTGGGGCTTCAGTTGCCTGACCAACACCCGACACTTCACGAACCTTTTCGGCCATTTGCACCATGATCTCTGGGTTTTCAATGAGGTACGTCTTTGCGTTCTCACGACCCTGACCAAGCTGCTCGCCTTCGTAGGTAAACCATGCACCCGACTTCTTGGCAATGTTCAATTCCACTGCCATGTCGAGCACTGCGCCTTCGCGGCTAATGCCCTTGCCGTACATGATGTCGAATTCTGCTTGACGGAACGGTGGAGCAACCTTGTTCTTCACCACCTTCACGCGTGTGCGTGAACCAACAACCTCTGGGCCGTCTTTGATGGATTCGATACGACGAATGTCGAGACGAACTGATGAATAGAACTTGAGTGCACGACCACCGGTGGTGGTTTCTGGCGATCCAAACATGACACCAATTTTTTCGCGCAATTGGTTAATGAAAATGAGGATGGTGTCGCTCTTGTTGAGGTTTGCGGTGAGCTTGCGCAATGCCTGACTCATGAGTCGTGCTTGCAAGCCCATGTGGCTGTCGCCCATTTCGCCTTCAATTTCGGCGCGTGGCGTAAGTGCTGCCACCGAGTCGATAACGATGACGTCGAGTGAACCGGAACGCACCAACATGTCGGTGATTTCCAGTGCCTGCTCACCCGTGTCTGGCTGGGAAATGAGCAGGTTGTCGCAGTCGACACCAATGGCGCTTGCATACACCGGGTCGAGCGCGTGTTCGGCGTCGACGTAGGCGCAGATGCCGCCGTTGCGTTGGGCTTCGGCCACCACGTGCATTGCAAGCGTTGACTTACCTGATGACTCAGGGCCGAAGATTTCGATGACACGACCGCGTGGCAAACCGCCAACGCCGAGGGCAATGTCGAGAGGGAGTGCGCCGGTTGGGATAGAGGCGATGCGCATTGACTCTTTTTCGCCCATGCGCATGATGGAGCCTTTACCGAACTGCTTGTCGATCTGGCCAAGTGCTGCGTCGAGGGCCTTCAAGCGCTCGCTGCCTTCCTTGGAATTGTTCTTTACTTCGTGGTGCTTGCTCTCTTTGCTTGCCATAACTGCCTGCTTTCGCTGTTTCTCTGTTTTCCTGTGGACTGCGCACCCTAAATGTGGGGTGTCGCAGGGTTGACCCCGCTTATTACCCACATGTGTGGATCCACTTGGCTAAGCGGACGTAGTGACCCTAACCCCGAACAGGTGTTCGGTCAAGCATTCTCAAACCCATACGGGGCTTGGGTTTCAGCTAGGCGAACAGCACGCCCCGAACGGTGAGCACACCGATGGCCAGAACCACGATTCCCAGAACTTTCGAAACTGGAGTTGAGCGCCATTTTCGCTCTGCTGCGGCGAACCAGCCAAGCGAAGTAAGTACTAATGATGGTATTCCAAGCAAGACGAATGCTGCTTGCAACTGTGTTGCTGGATCTTCACTGAGTGACGAAATGTTTGACGCCCACCAACGTGCCACAAACAGCATCACAACTGTTCGCAATAATCCTGCTGGCAACCACACTTTGAGTTTCGCACTCTTTGGAAAACGATGAGCAACGAGTGCAATCAGTTTTGGGATTGCATACATGGCAGCGCCGATCCACAATGCAAAGTTGTTGCCGATAAAAGCCTCTGCAACAAACAACATGATGGCGGTGCGAACAATGATTGCGAATACAGATCGACCAGCCGAAGGCTCTGGCAATGAAGGTCCAGCCAAGTACGCCAGTCGATTACCCGTCACCTTTGTTGCAACACCTTCGAACATGAAGCGCACAATCAACGTTGCAAGCACCACCACTTGAACTGTTGTTGTTCGCCCCGCAGCCGATGAAGTGAATCCATACAAGCCGGGCAAAGCGTCATACATCGCGCCAGCAGCCCAAGCACCAAAGAGCGAGAGCAACACCGCATCGCTTGTGCGAGTCCACAACCAGTTTTCAGATTTTGCAGAGTTCCGACGGAATGGACGAGTAGTTGAAGCAACAAGTGGAATCGCAAAGCTCAACACCGCTAAGCCGAGTAGTCCTCGTATTGCATCAGTGGAATCAATACCACCGGAAAGTGCAGTAACCGCGATGATGGTGAGCGCAGCCATACCGCCTGCAAGAGCATCCAATGATCCAAGAATGACCAGCGCAAGTAGCCAACCAAAACTTGGTGACACAGCGTCAAAGCCCGAGCTGTTGGCAGCGAAGAAGCCAATAATGACTCCGCTGAAAGCAACGGCCACGCCACCAACTCCTGTTAACGCGCGCAGGTACACACCGTCTCGGATGATTCGCGCCAGTAGTTGTTGCGTCGAAGCAATACGCGAAGGAATCTGTTGCAGTAATCCATCAATTGATCGGATCACCGGCGGTGAATACACATCGCTCTTCGTGCCGCCACTACCTACAACTTGGTCAATACTCACTTCTGATACGTCAGCTTGTTCGCGATCGTCGTCGCCTTCGTTATCTTCTCGCCTCCTGCTGAGCGCCAATAGCGCCATTGCTTGGGCGATGAGGGCAGCAACTGCAAGACGTTTTGCAATTGGGTCATATTCTGCTTGGCCTTCGCTTGGCAGAATCTCAACATCAAGCGAAAGCGATCGAACTTCGCCATCTGGGCTCAGACCGTCAACTTGTGCAACGTGTAAGCCCACTGGAATGTCATCGGTAATTGGCATATCTGCCGCAAACGAACCATCGGTGCTTACGTTCAAATTGCCGAGTTCACGAGGCGAAGAGAACAACCAGGTCTTTGCCAGTGTGCCCGGAGCAAATCCTTCACCTGAAATCGAAATGAAGTTTCCGTGCTTCACCACAATTCCACCACGTGAGTTGAATTGCAGTGGCTGTCCATCTTTGTCACGAGTTGAAATGTTCAACGTAAATCCATCAGTCGAGGTCATCCGAATTGCGCTGCCGTTAATGCGAACAATTTCGACTTTCTTTTCAATTGACCCATCAAGAAACACAATTTGACCGCTTCCAGCGTTATCAACAACGCCAGGGATAATCACTGGAGCAAGGTGTGCATCAGTGGTCACCGAATTCAGAATGGCAGCGACGACTTCTACTGTTGGAACTCGTGCACTCACCAACTCGGCTTTAGCTTCTGCTACTTGTTTGGCTGAAGCCGATGGATCTGACAGAACTGCTGCCAACTTTGCTTGTGCGGTGGCAATCTTTTCTATTGAGATAGTCACGTTTTGTGCAATCGCAATCTTGAGGTCTTCTAATTGAGTTACCGCCGCAGCGATTTCCGCATTTGAGGCCTTGGCTGCGCTCAAACTGGCAACTCGTCCTTCAGCAACACTCACCGCCACCACAAGCGCAGACTTCGGATCTAGAACCGCAACGCGAGACTCGCCTACCTGAATTTGTGCAGCGCGTAAATCATTCGTTACTGCGCTTGTTTGGGCTTCAACTGTTTTGAGTTTCTCTTCTGCCTGTTGCAGCGTTTGTATCGCACTAGACGCAACAGAAGTGATTGTGGCTGGTGCAATTGTTGTCGTCGTCGAAGACGTCGTTGTAGAATTCGGACTAGGGGTGGTTGCTAGAGGAGCAAGCGGCGCCAAAGGCATAAATACTGTCGTTGTCGAAACACGTGCAACAGTTGTCGAAGTTGTGGTTGACGAAGTCTGCCTATTTTTTGGGCTTGTAGAGGTTGTGGTCAAATTCCTTCGTTGTCGAATTGTCGTTGTAGTCGTGGTTGT
>CANKUF010000109.1 GCA_947486675.1 Acidimicrobiaceae bacterium | reverse complement strand
CATGAGTTGCGAGCACCACAGTTACGCCACGTGCGCGTTCTGTTGCAATGAGCTCTGCAACTGCTTTACGACCATTGAGGTCTAGGCCAGCGGTTGGCTCATCAAGAAGCAACACCTCTGCACGGCGCGCAAGAACTTGCGCAAGATGTGTTCGCTGTTGTTGTCCACCAGATAAGTCGCGAATCGGATCATTTGCCTGACTATCAATGCCGGTTCGTTTCATGGATTCCAAAACAATTGATCGGTCGGCATCCGTTGAACGCTTAAACAAGCCGAGGTGCGCAAACCGCCCCATGGCAACAACGTCTTGCACGCACAGTGGAAGTGTGTGTGACGAAACAGGGTGCTGAGGTAAGTACGCAACTTGAGTGGGAAGTTGTCCTGGGGTAGAACCGAGCAGCGTTACCTTGCCATTCATTGGATCAATGAGCCCAGCCAAAGTTTTCAGCAAGGTGGATTTTCCGGAACCATTCGTGCCAATGAGCACGAGAAGTTCGCCTGGCTGCATGTCGAGCGAAATGTTGTCGACAACAGGACGCTTGCCGTATCCGACCGCAAGTGAGGATGCATAAATGGAAGTCATTAGACGTGGATCTCGCCGTGAACGTGTGGATGTTCGTGATCGTGGTGGTCGTGACCACGCGACTTACGAATTTCATTTGCCGTTGCTGAAATAGCAAAGATCACGACTGCGGTCAGCACGATGCTTGCGCCAGCCGCAAGGTCGTAGTGATAACTCAGGAGCAGACCTATATATGTAGACAGCGAGCCAACAAGAGCGGCAATCAGCATCATGGACTCAATTCGCCGTGCGAATAACGAGCCCGTGGCTGCTGGGGCAATGAGCATTCCCAATACCAGCAGGGTGCCAACAGTTTGGAAACTGGCAATCACGGTGATGGCCACCATGGTGAGCATGACGTTATGAAATAGGCGAGCGGAAAAGCCTGAAGTGCGGGCAAGTCCGTCATCTACAGAAAGCAGCAGAAACGGCCTGCGACTAACAAATGCAATCGCTCCGACGATGACCAGCGCTGCGAATTGCGACGCTAAATCGGTTGTGGTGATTCCGAGCAATTCACCAAACAAAATTCGTGCGAGGTCTCCAACGAATGAAGATGAGCGCGATGTGATCATGACGCCAAGTGCAAGCATGCCAACAAACAGCAAACCAATTGCGGTGTCGCCCGACAATCTGAATTTACGTGTGACGATGCTGACCCCGCCCATCATGACGGCTGCGCCAACTGCTGCTCCGAGAATGCCAGAAAACCCAAGCAACATTGCTGTGGCAATTCCAGGAAGCACGCCGTGGGCGAGTGCATCACCAACAAATGCCAAGCCGCGCAACACCACAAACGTTCCGGCTATTGCGCACGTGAAGGCAACAAGAATTCCTCCAAACAGTGCGAGTCGCATGAACTCGTTGTTGGCGAAAGGGTCAACGAGGTAGTTCAACGCAATGCTTCTGCGATCTGGTTGGCAAGATTGAGCATGAATTCACGGTAGTTCGCCGCGCCATTCAAATAGTGGGTGCTCAATGAAACCGCTGCAATGCCAAGTTCGCTTGCCAACTGTTCTGAAACTTCTGCCGGTGTACCAAGGCCTGTGAACACAGCCTTCACATTGTTGGATGCGGCCAACACCTTCAGATCGGCAATTTGCTTCGCCGTTGCTTCAGAGGTGGTGGAGAAACTTGGAATGATTGCGCCGATAACTGTGCATCCGTAACGATCGGCGAAGTATCCCATCTCGTCATGACCGCTCACCATCACACACGATTCAATGGTGTCGATGACTTCAGTGATCTCGTTGTCCAATTTTGTTAACTGATCTAGTGCTGTGGTTTCGTCAATCGACAATCCGGTTGCTTTGTTGATGGCTGTAGTCAACGAAGGGAGTGCTTGGGTGAACGACAATGGTGAAAGCCATAAGTGTGGGTCGCCTGCGCCGTGATCGTGGCCGTCTTCTTCAGCATGGTCTTCTTCGGCGTGGTCTTCGTCGGGTTCTCGCACCGTCATGTTTTCGCCAACCATGTACACCGAGACACCGTTTTCAATTGCAGATGCAAGTACGTCTTCGAGACCTTCTTCAAAATCGAGTCCGTTTGATATCACGATGTCGGCGTTGTTGATGGTTTCAATATCGCGAGCTGAAGGTTGGAAGTCGTGAGGGTCTTGGCCATCGGGAATGAGCACGGTGACCGTGGCCCTGTCGCCAACAAGCTCACTGACAACCGACCCGAGGACCGAGTAGGTGACCACAATGTTCGGCCGCGCAGATGTTTCCGGTTCTGACGATGAACAGGCAGGGAGCAATGCCACCAGGCAAACAAGGGACAAAGCTGTTTTGGGAATCATTCTCATTATGCCACTCTAGCGATAATGAGAATGATTCTCAACTTAAGATTTCAGCGTTATGCGCCAATCATTTGGTCGATGATGGCGGTCAGTTCGTCCATTGGGATTTCGCCACTAAGGCGCTTAAACACGTTTCCTTGTGCATCAACGAGCACGAAGTATGGGTAACCCGAAAGCCCAAATGCATTTGCCGCTTTTTTGTCGGCGGAGTCGGCAATGACTGGCCATAACGCCGGGAACTCTTCGCGGGCGAGCCATTCAGATGGCGGGAAGTTCGGGTTCGCTGGGTCGGTGCCAGTGGCAACTGCAATCACATCAACTCCAGTTGGTGTCTTGCCATCTTTTTCCCATTGCACGAGCAGAGGAACTTCGCGCTGGCAGTGTGGGCACCAGTGAGCTAGGAACACGAGCAACGTTGGCGTACCGGCTCCATCAGTGGTGATTTCCGTTCCAGTGAATCCTTTTCCAGATACAACAGGCGCAGGCAAACCAATTGCAGTATCTGTTGCGGTTGACACTGAATCAAATGCGGGTAGCGCATCGCCGGTAACCGTGATGTCACTGAATTCGGAAATGTTCCCCGATGATGTACTTGATTCGGAGCCACTGGATGAAATGGCAACGATGGCAGCACCACCGATAACGATTGCGATGATTGCGCCAACAATAAATTTGCCGCGGCCTGATGATGAATTACTCATGACTGTTCCTTTTGTGTGTTGGGAAGGGTGGTGAATACAAGAACTGCAAGAAATCCGGTGAGTGCCATAAACGGCAAGGTAACGAAACCAAAGTTTTCGAACCATACAAACTCGCACGGCACTTCAACATCGCACACTCCAGCATCGAGGTTTGGAAAGCGTTCTAGGAACCAGTGGTACGTGGAAAAGATGGTGCCAATTGCAGCAAGTGGTGTGGCGTAACGCCAAACTTTCTTGTCTTTCGTGAGAGCGGCAACGATGAGGATTACTGCAAGTGGGTACATCATGATTCGTTGATACCAACACATAAGGCACGGCTTGTAGTTCACGATTTCGGAAAAGTACAAACTTCCGAGTGCGCAAGTAGTGGTGACTGCTGCGGCAAGTGGCAACGCCCACGGGGCAAATGCAGAAACAATGGTGCGAGCAGAGGTGCTGCGCGAGTACAACATGCGTGCAACAAGAACAACAAGAGTTCCAGCCAGCAGCGCAACACTCAGCATGGAAAAGAAGAGTTCAAAGGTCTCGTTGTTCATGAGCAATAACAGTGTAGAGAGCGGGCCATATTGAAGGCTCGTCATGCCCCGTAAAAGAAGGCAGAATAGAGGCGTGACAACATTTAAAGACCGTATTAAGGCAGACATCACTGTGGCTATGAGGGCACGCGAAGAGGCAAAGCTTTCGACGTTACGCATGGTCCTTTCGGCAATTCAAAATGCCGAAGTAGCTGGCGATGAAGCAATTGTGCTGACCGATGATCAGACAATCAAGGTGTTGCAGAGTGAAGCCAAGAAGCGCGCCGAGTCTGCACAGATTTATGCCGATGCTGGTCGCACAGAAGCCGCAGCAAAAGAGCGTGCGGAACTTGCAGTTATTGAGGCTTACTTGCCAGCGGCCATGAGTGATGACGAAGTTGCAGCAATTGTTGCTGACGAAATTGCAAAAGCTGCTGCTGCAGGTCAAACAGGCGGCAAGGCAATGGGTGCT
>CANKUF010000108.1 GCA_947486675.1 Acidimicrobiaceae bacterium | reverse complement strand
CGACGCTACCCCGTTCTGCGTTGTTGATGGGTCCAGGAAAGCCGATAATCCCAGCTCAACACGATTTGTGGTAAATTGACTACAGATTTCGCTATTTCACCACTCAGCGTGGTTGGCTCAACATTTTCTGTGATTATTTCCTCAAGTTCCCCTGAATGCGACCGATCCCTAATGCGGGTCTCACACCAGCAAGTCAAGGGAGCAAAACATGAACGCAGGAATTATTCGCAAGGCAATCATTGCAGCAGCAGTGTCAATCAGCATCACTGCCCTCGCAACGTCGGTTTCAGTGACGCCGGTTGCCGATCAATCGGCAAGCGCAAAGTCAGCATCGCTTCCTCAGTTAGGCGAATCTGGCCCTGAAGTGACTCGTATGCAACAAGCAATCGTTGCTCGAGGATTCACCATCAAAGGTGGTATCGACGGTTCATTTGGTTCAGCCACACAAGTAGCTCTTAAGTCACTGCAAAAAGTTGCAGGATTTGCTCCGACCGGAACTCTTGATGCAAAGACCGCAAAGTTTCTTGGTCTTGTTGATGTAACTCCATTGACTAAGTCAAACTTCCCAACGGTTGGCGCATCTGGCGACGCTGTGTGGTCATTGCAACAAGCATTGATTAACAATGGCGTGCAGGTCAAAGGTGGAGCCGATGGAAAATTCGGTTTGGCAACATCAATTGCTCTTGGCAAGTTTCAGTCAATCAAAGGACTTGCAGTAACCAAGACTGTCGATGAGTCAACAGCAATCGCACTTGGCTTGCTCGCTGCCCCAGTTCAAAAGACATCAGTGAAGAAGACTGTTGCCGCAGCATCTGCTCCGGTAGCTGCACCAGTGGTTGCTGCAACTCCAGTTGCAACATCAACGATCACTATCGATTCACTTCCAGTGCGTGGCCAAAAGAGTGACAACGTTCGCACGTTGCAAAATTCATTGATTAACGCTGGCATCGAAGTGAAGGGTGGAGCCGACGGAGTGTTCGGTGTTGCTACTTCAGTAGCGATCGGAAAGTTTCAGTCAGCACAAGGAATGAATGTCACTACAGCTCTTGATGCACCAACTGCTGCTGCTCTTGGATTGATTCCATCACTTGCAGAACTTGGTTTGCCAACACTGCAGGCCTTCCCCGTTCAGGGTCGTTGTGGCTTCACCGATTCATGGAAGGCACCACGTCCTGGCGGCCGCCAACATGAAGGTGTTGACATCATTGGAGCACGCGGCTTGGCCATCTATGCAGTTGCTGATGGCGTGCTCACCAAGATGCTCACCGGTGGAGCGTTGAGTGGAAACTCAATTCGCTTAACAATTGCGGATGGCACGTACTTCTTTTACGCCCACCTGGATGGCTTTGCTGCCGGACTTACAGCAGGACAGTCAGTTCGCGCTGGACAAATCATCGGATATCTCGGTGCAACTGGTGCAACATCAAATCACCTGCACTTCGAAGTACATCCACAGGGTGGTGCTGCAGTGAACCCTTACCCAATCGTCAAAGCTGTTGATGCTTGCAACGTTACGGAATTGCTCCCGCAACCATAATTTTGCAGCCGAACAAAGGTTGAGAGAGTCGATAGTGATGTGAGAATCATCATCGGCTCTCTCAACAAGTAATCAGCGTGTTCGATCCTCGTGAGAGAGGTGCTCTACATCGCTGAGACGTTCCAGACTGAAGGCGTATCCATCACCAAGCTTGATTGCCTTAATCGTGGTGATCGATGCATGGTTGATGATGAATCGCTCCCACTCCCAAGGCGTAGCCGAGATACCGAGAAGGTGACAGATCAAAACGCTGTTAGTTCCGGCGTGAGCGAAAAAAGCGAACCGTTCTCCTGGTTCATCAATGTGCCAGACAGGCAGTTCGGTCTGTAACCGATGAACACCGTTTCGCTCTAGAAATTCAGTCGCTCCTGCATGGATTCGGAGAACGAAATCCTTAACCGATTCGCCACCCTTTAGGCCATTCCACCTCTCGTGCGAAGCATTCTTCACTTCGTCGCGATAGGCCTTAATCGTTTGCTCGGCAGGTGCCCCGTGCCACGAAGGCTCACGAATTTCTTCAAGAAATGGCTCTATTTCAAGTTTGCGATTTTGACGCGTCAACGTCGGCTGTGCGGTGAGGTGCGTTCGTTGTAGAGGGGAAGCAAATACATGGTCGAATTTCTCGTCTGCCAACCGCTGCCCAAGTAGCTCGGCCTGACGACTTCCCCGCTCAGTCAACGGCGGATTGACGACACTCTTTCCGTCTTTAACCCACTCTGGTTCTGCGTGACGAATAAGAACGATTCCCATGTCGTGCAATCTCCTTGATGGCTATGCCGCACTCGATGAAACTTGCCGTCAATGTTGCCTCAAATACGGCGTCGCTCATTGTTGGATCGCTCTGTGCCACATTGATCATTCGTGTACCGAGACATATCGCTTGTTCAGGTGTAATTGCTAGGCCACGTTGCTCTGCAATGAAATAGGCATACGACTTGATCGCCGTTTCTTCGTTATCGAAACCGTAATTAATATCTGGTTGTGGGTCGACCACCACAGACGATGAGCTGATGGATTGGTCATCTCCCGGTGCAGCGTTAATACCTTGCGAGATCTGCACCATGCACTCATCAGAAATAAATTGTCGAAGGCTTTCAAGAGCCTCAACATTGTCGTTGCGCACAAGGTTCTGTGTTGCATTCTGAACATTGCTGTCTGTTTCTGCAACGGTGCCATCCCAGTACACATTTTGTAGAGCAACTGACAACTCTTCATATGCTCGCATCGTTTGTTCAATATCTGACTTCACTGATGACGGAGCAATATCGCCAATGATCGAAAGCGTTCCCGTCAATACCGCGACGGTGCTTTGTAGTTGCCGCGGTGAAATTGTGGAGAATCCTTCTATAGCGACTCCCGTTGCTACCAAGGAAGACTCAAGTTCTGCTGCATGCGAACACAACGCCTTGGTCTCCTGTGCTTCGCCACATGAAGCTAAAACAAAAACGCACAAAGCAGTGCTGGCAAAAACTCTTCTACTCATACGTCTCACCACCTGTCGAATTGAGCCACGCTTCATACAACGATGCATACTTACCCCCGTCCTGCATCAGCGCAAGATGTGAACCATCTTCAACAATTCGCCCGGCCTCAAGCATCACAACGCGGTCTGCGCGCGAGGCCGTTGACAATCTATGGGCAATGGAAATAGTGGTCCTTCCGAGTGCCGTCCGTTCTAGGGCTCGTGAAATTCGCACTTCTGTAAGCGAATCAACCGAAGATGTCGCTTCGTCCAGCACAAGAACATCAGGCTTCACCATGGATGCGCGTACTAGGGCAACCAATTGTCTTTCCCCAGCAGACAAAGACGATCCGCGTTGCCCAACATGGGTGTCCAAACCGAGTGGAAGGCTTTCGAGCCAGTCAGCGAGACCCAGTTCAGCGAAGGCCTCAATCATGTTTTGTGATGTAGCGCTCGGCTCGGCGAATTGCAGGTTGTAGGAAATGGAGTTGGCGAACAGGAATGGTTCCTGTGGCACGACGATCAACCGGCGTCGTAATTCATCATTCGATACATCGGTGAGTGCGACTCCACCAATCTGAACCCTCCCAATCGTTGGATCTGTCAAACGAGCGATCAGTCGTGCGATGGTTGTTTTGCCTGATCCTGAAGGTCCAACTAGCGCAATATGTTGCCCCGCCGAGATATGAAGAGAAATATCGTGCAGCACTGGCGTGTCATCATCGTCTTCTCCGAGTCGCGCGCCGTAAGCAAAACTCACATCTTGTATGTCCACTGACAATTTACCTAGAGGCAGTGGACGCGGGTGCTCAGTTTGCGGAGGCCCAATTGGAGTATCTAACACTCCCAGAACGCGACGCAAACCAGCGACTGCACTTTGCACTTGGTCGATGATTTCTGTGAACTCGGCAATCGGCTCAAGAAATCGATACGTCAGGAACACGAATCCCACAAGGGCACCAGAAGTCAATCCACCGGCTGGGCCTATGAGCAACCCGGTTCCAACTACAGCCATGACGGTGAACACGGCAAATACTTCGCCGCTCGGGAACAGAAAAGCGCCAATTACACCTGCCCGGATTTT
>CANKUF010000107.1 GCA_947486675.1 Acidimicrobiaceae bacterium | reverse complement strand
TTCGTCAGCAGATTCCGGCCTTGGCACATCTGGAACACTGAGCTATCTGTTTATTTATTCAATTCTCGTTATCGGAACACTCGGCATAGTCACAATGGTTGCTGGCAAGGGTGACAACGAGACATCGCTCAGTGCATTCAAAGGCCTCGGAAAATCGAACCCAGTGTTGGCAATGGGCATGACGGTGTTGCTACTTGCTCAGGCCGGTGTGCCGTTGACATCTGGTTTTGTTGCCAAGTTCGGCATCATTCGCGCGGCAGTTTCGACTGAAAGCTATGTGCTTGCAGTAGTTGCCATGCTGGCTGCAGTAATCGCAGCATTTTTGTACCTGCGCATCATGGTCAGCATGTGGCTCTCGGAAGGGTCATCTTCACAAGAGGTATCTGCAACTTTCAGTGTTAAAACAGCAATAGCACTCTGCGTAGGGGCAACTTTGGTGCTCGGTTTCTTCCCAAGCCTGTTGCTGCAATTTACGAATCAGTTGTAACTAATAGAACTTCGACTCGTTGAGGTCGTAACCCTGCTCTTTGGCAAGCGCCAGTAATTGATCAGCGTGCTCGCGCCCGCGAATTTCAAGAACAATTTGAATTCCGGTTTCGCGCGCATGCAAGTAAATACCTTCGCGCACGTGCTGCACTTCAATGAGGTTCGCGCCAGTTCCTGCGCAAATCTGCAGAAGCCCAGCGAATGCACCAGGGCGATCGGGTAGGCGAATGAATGCAATTAAACGTCGACCTGCTTCGGTTTCGTGACGGCGAACCAAGTTTGGGACTAGTCCAATGTCAACGTTCCCGCCGGACAACACGATGCATGTTGTGCCAGAAGTAGCAGGAGAAATTTTTTCGGTCATCAGTGCTGAAAGCCCAACGGCACCTCCGCCTTCTACATACAGCTTCGAGCGCTCAAGCAACACCATCATTGCGTCAGCAACGGAATCTTCGGTTACTTCAACAATTTCGTCAACCCATTTGCGTACGAGTGGTTCAGTAATTGCACCAGGCTTCTTCACAGCAATTCCATCAGCGAGTGTTGGAACAGGACCTTCTGGCATGAGCCCGTGAATGTATGGGGCACACGAAGAAATCTGAACACCAACTACACGAATCTTCGGGTTATGCAACTTCAATGCAATTGCCGTTCCGCTTAGGAGGCCACCCCCACCGAGTGGAACAATGACCAACGATAAGTCTGCAATGTCTTCAATAAGTTCAAGACCAAGTGTTCCTTGGCCTGCAACAACATCTGCATCATCAAATGGGTGGCAGAAGGTCATTCCGGTTTCAGCGGCACGTTGCTTCGCAGCAACGATTGCTGTGTCTACGTTGTCGCCGCCTTCAAGAACTTTTGCACCATGATGTTTGGTCGCAGCAATTTTTGAAAGCGATGCACCTTTAGGTACATAAATTTCGCATGCAATTCCGAAATGCTTGGCCGCAAGCGCAAGGCCCTGCGCATGATTTCCGGCGCTGCCCGTAACGACACCACTTTTTGCAGTGTCACCAAGCTGTGCAATCTTGTTCATTGCACCGCGAATTTTGAAAGCACCTGTTCGTTGCAGGCTTTCTGCCTTCAAAACGATCGGGGCATTCAGTAACTCACTCAAATATGCAGAAGGGATGACAGGTGTGTGTTGCACCACCGCTGCACCAGCTACTCGTGCCGCAGCAATATCAGCAAGCGAGATGTCGATTGGATGGTTGTTTTCTGCCATGCTCCGTCTACCGTAGTTGTTATGCGCGCGTTGCTAATTGCTAACTCAAACGAAAAAGATGCGGGTTATGTGGGGCAACGCTTCGAAGATCATGATTTTTCGTTCACGCACTACGCGCGTGAATATCCAAACGAGTGGCGCTCAATTGATGGCATCGATTTGGTGGTGCATTTAGGTTCGGCATGGTCGGTGTATTGGCCAGATGTTGCGCGCAACGTGGAGGCTGAAGCCGACCTCATGCGTGAGGCGCACAGGCGTGGCATCCCTATATATGGAGTGTGCTTTGGGGCACAGATGCTGGCTCATGCCCTAGGTGGCAGCGCTGAAAAGGCTCGAAAGGCAGAAATTGGCTGGCACGAGGTAATTACTACCGAAGTCAACAAGCGTCTAGCGGGCAAATGGATGCAATGGCACTACGACACCTTTACGCCGCCAGCGGGTGCCGAAGTGCTTGGGCTCAGCGACGCCGGCCCGCAGGCTCTTCGAATTGGGCGCAGTTTTGCCACCCAATTCCACCCAGAAGCCAATGAAGCCATCATTTCAGGCTGGATGGCGGGTGAAGGGGCCATGGAACTGGTGAATGTTGGCATTTCGCCAAGTGACCTCATGGACGAAACGCGTCGCCAGGTTGAGCGCTCGGGGCCGGCTGCAGCCGAGATTGTCGATTGGTTCCTCGGCGAGGTGGCAAGTACCCCAATGCCGAAATCTCGGTAGCTAGTCACGATCGCACAAGGGGCTGAGGTTTCTCAGTTCAAATAGGTCAAGTAGTAGTTTTTATCTCTGATGTCCACCTTTCTCAGGTCGTTTCTCGTCGTTGTTTGGTTCGGCCTTGCGGCTGTCCTTATTGCCGGCCTTCTGTTGTGGGTCTCGTCGTTGCTTCGCCCGTCGAAGCCAACGCGCGAAAAGATGCTCACGTATGAAAGCGGTGTTGACCCTGTTGGCGAAGGTTGGTCACAAAGCCAAGTTCGCTATTACATCTTTGCTTTGTTGTTTGTCATCTTCGACGTTGAAGCAGTGTTCATCTTTCCGTGGGCAACACAGCTTGAGCGATATGCATTGTTTGGGTTAGTTGAAATGGGAATCTTCGTATTCGTTTTGCTTCTTGGCCTGGTGTACGCCTGGCGCAAGGGCGTTCTGCGGTGGGTGTAACAACATGGGTCTTGTAGATCGCGGCAGATTGCCAAAACCATTGAACTCATTGTTCAACATGGGTCGCTCGTATTCATTGTGGGTGTACCAGTGGGGACTCGCATGTTGCGCAATTGAAATGGGTGCAGCATTTGGTTCACCTCGTTACGACGTGATGCGACTTGGTGTGATTCCATTGCCAGCAAGCCCGCGTCAAGCAGACCTTGTCGTTATTTCTGGAACGGTGACCGACAAAATGGCACCAGCCATTAAGCGTTTGTATGAACAAATGCCAGAACCGAAGTACGTCATTTCGATGGGCAGTTGCGCAAACTGCGGCGGGCCGTATTGGGACAGCTACTCGGTAACAAAAGGTGTTGACCAAATCATTCCAGTAGACGTGTATGTGCCTGGTTGCCCTCCACGACCTGAAGCATTGCTTGAAGGAATTGTGTTGTTGCAACAACGCATTAAGAACGAAGACATGGGTGCACGTTGGCGCGGTGAAGGAACCGTTTCAATGGATGCATCTGCAGAAGCGGAAAGGCGTGGTGAACCAGTTGTCGTCACCCGCTGAAACCACTCCAGTCGTTGACACCGTGCGCGATCAAGTGCTTGCCGATGTGCAAGCAACACTTGGTGCTGCTGTTGTTGATTCGTTAGTAAAACCTGGCGACGATATTTGGATTCGCGTTTCTACACAATCGTGGAACGAAAGCATGAAGAAATTGCAAGCAATGGGCTTCGACTACTTCTGCTTCTTGTCCGCAATTGACTGGATGCCTTCGCCGTTTGGCCGTGGTGAAGATGACCCAACAGAGCCAGCACCAGAACGTGACACCACCATTCGCCCTGGCTACACCGGTGGCGATACGCGCATGCAAATGCTGGTTCGTTTGGTGAATTCGCGCACGCACGTTGGCATCAATGTGAAGACCGATGTTCCAAACGAGATCTACACAGTCGATTCAATTGCCAATGTGTTTGCTGGCGCCAACTGGCACGAGCGCGAAGCACATGAAATGTTCGGCATTGGTTTTGTTGGTCACCCAGACCTACGCAACATGTATTTGCCAACTGACTTCGAAGGTTTCCCAATGCGCAAAGACTTCCCATTGCTTGCACGCATGGTGAAGCCGTGGCCAGGAATTGTTGATGTGGAGCCGTTGCCAGGTGGCGACGCAGAATCGGAAGAGGCGTCATGACCATTCTGAATGATCCAGTAAGTGCAAAGTTGGGCGATCGCGCGCAACTCAGTTACATTGCATC
>CANKUF010000106.1 GCA_947486675.1 Acidimicrobiaceae bacterium | reverse complement strand
ATCATGGACCAATATTCAACTGGCGTGGGTCACGCAACTCCAGGCGTTGTAACCGGAAAGCCAATTGAACTTGGTGGATCACTTGGTCGTGAGTCCGCAACAGGTCGTGGTGTTGTTGAAGCTGCAGCGCTCATGCTTGGAAAAATGGGAACCTCCTTGCAGGGCAAGAAGATTGCCATTCAGGGTTACGGACAAGTTGGTTCGTGGGCTGCGCGACTTGCTTCAGCACGCGGTGCATTAATCGTTGGTCTTTCCGATGTTGGAGGCACCATTCACTCAGCCGGCGGGCTCGACCTTGCAGCGATTGACAAAGCATTCCGAGAAGGAGCACGAAGTGTGTGCGATACCGGCATAGGCGAAGTTGTTGCACGAGGTGTTGCTGGTTCAACTGCTGTTTTCGCTCTTGACTGCGACATCGTCATGCCGTGCGCGCTCGGAGACGCCGTTGGCGAGGAAGAAGCGAACAATATGAAAGCCACGTTGGTTGTGGAAGGCGCAAACGGACCACTCACCCCTACTGCCGACCTCATCTTGGCTGACAAAGGCATCATCATCATTCCTGATGTGTATGCAAACGCAGGCGGCGTTACCTGTTCGTACCTTGAGCAATGCCAAAACTTTGCACACTTAACCTGGGACGAAGACGAAGTGAACGCGCGAGTTATTGACCTCATGCGTGCTGCATTCGAACGCTTCTACGCATTTGCCCAGGAATCAAAGTTGCCGAACAGGCTTGCTGCATCGGTTCTTGGAGTGAAGACCATTGCAGACGCACACCGCATGCGCGGCCTGCACCCATAAGCCAGAAATGAAAAAGGCGGGGTGCCGAAGCACCCCGCCCAATTCGTAAAGAACTGAACTAAATCAGTTTCCACCTTCGTTGAGGGTGACTGTCAAAGGAGCGAATGCTTCGCCCTTGTAGTCGACTCCCAAACCATCGAGGATCGCCAAAGCGGCGGTCACGATGTCGTTGGTGTATGCACCTTCGGTTGGTGCTGCAGTAAGAACGGTTGAACCTTCAAGATTCTTGGTTCCCTGTGCAAGCTCTACCGTGCGGTCCCAAGCAGCTGAATCGATCATGCCTGCGCCCATAGGTGCTGGCCAGATCAACTTGCTTACTTCGTTCATCTGCCACAACTGGTGGCTTGCACCCAAGGTTGAACCCTTGGCTACAACGATGTCACGGCAAGCTTCAGCGTTGTCGCGGCAGAATGCCCAACCCTGAATTGAAGCTGCAACGAACTTGATTGCAGTGTCCTTGTAGGCAGCGTCTGAAGCAAGCTTGTCAGCATTTGCCCAGATTGCGTCCTGCAACATACCAACACCTTCAGCTTCGTATGAAACGACGTTGAAGTCTTCTGGTGTGTACAACGCACCAGTGTCTGGGTTGATTGCTTCAAGAACCTGTGCGTACTCGTTGTAGGTCATTGCTTCAGCAGCGTCGATGTCGCCGGCCAAGAGGCCTGCCATGTCGAACTGTTGCTGAACAAGCTCTACACCAGTTGCTGGATCAATTCCGGCCTTGGTGAGTGCTGCGAAGATTTCGAACTCGTTGCCGAAGCCCCAGTTACCAATCTTCTTGCCAGCGAAGTCAGCCGAAGTTGCGATGCCTGCATCCTTGAAGGACACTTGCAACGTTCCTGAACGCTGGAAGATCTGAGCAATGTTGGTGATGTTCGCGCCAGCTTCGCGTGATGCGAGAGCCTTTGGTACCCATGAGAGTGCGAAGTCCACTGCGCCGTCAGCAAGTTGCTGCTGAGGAACGATGTCAACTCCACCTTCAACGATGGTTACGTCTAGACACTGTGCTGCATAGAAGCCCTGGTCTTGTGCTGCGAAATAGCCAGCGAATTGTGCCTGTGTTACCCACTGCAACTGCAAACTTACAGGTGTGGTGGTTTCACATGCTGTTGGTTCTGCTGCTGAATCACTATCGCTTGAACCGCCGCATGCTGCAACGATCAAGGACAATGCAGCAAAGCCCGCAACTGCGAGATTCTTTCCTGATTTCCTCATGTGTTTTGTACTCCCCCGAGAGCCTGAGCCCTCTACTTGTTTGTGTTATCTGTGGCTCCGCCACCCCGAGAGGCGACGTTCTCCAGCACTACGGAGACTATGTAAAACACTAATCCAAGTAAACACGCCCCTAGGACGTAAGCCCAGGCTGCAGCATTCTTGGAATTAGCGATATTGCTGGTTATTCGGCTGCCCAGACCGTTCTGGGATCCACCGAAATATTCGGACACGAACGACGTAATTACCGCCGCCGGGGCCGAAATCTTGAGTGCTGTAAACAAATACGGCACCGCGTTTGGTACGCGAACTTTGCGCAGAATTTCGATATCACTTGCTGCGTACGAGCGCATGATTTCAAGGTGAGTGGTTTTCACCTGCGTGAGGCCTTTTGCCACGTTCACCAGAACAATGAAATACACCACAAGGCTGACCATGATGCGTCGTGGAATCTCGCTGGTAATTGAGTACATATTGTTCAATACGGCAACGAGTACAAAAATTGGAACTGCGTTTAATGCAATTGCGAGCGGCGTAATGAGCGAGTTCAAGAAGCGAAAGCGGCTGAGAATGAAGCTCATAGCGACACCAAAAACTGTTCCAGCGATAAGCCCAACGAGTGCGTTCATTCCCGATACCGACGCTGCATCCCAAATTCGCGAAGCGTTGCTGAAGAAATTACTTATGATTTTTGAAGGCGGAGCAAGAAAGTACGGCTTCAGCTTGAAGAACTTCACAGCCCCTTCCCAAAACGCAAGAAACGCAACGCCGAATACGAACGGCACAGCAATGTTGCGAAGTCGATTAGCGAGAGTCATGATCAGCGATCTTCAACTCCACGAATTGCTCCTGCATTTGCATGATCTGCATGTGTGCCGCGAAGAGCTTCGCGGACAGCAGTAATTCCAGCAAAGAAGTTGTCAGCAGCGCGAGTATCTTCGCTGCGATTTTCCCCAAGATTTACATCGATTACTTCTGTTATTCGACCCGGACGTGGCGACATCACCACTACGCGATCCGACAAGTAGACAGCCTCTGGAATGGAGTGCGTTACAAACACCACTGTTGTTTTAGTCTCGGCACAAATACGCAGCAACTCGCCTTGCATGTACTCACGAGTCATTTCGTCAAGGGCACCAAATGGCTCGTCCATCAAGAGCAGTGGTGGGTGTGCTGCAAGTGCGCGAGCAATGGCAATGCGTTGCTGCATTCCACCCGACAACTGCCACGGCATAAGGTCGGCGAACTCTGGGAGTTTTACGAGCTCAAGCATCTCTTGTGCGCGAGCAGCGCGCTTTTCTTTGTCCCAACCCTTTAGCTCAAGTGGCAATTCGATGTTCTTTGCAACAGAGCGCCAGTCAAATAATCCGGCTTGCTGAAATGCCATGCCGTAGTCCTGGTCAAGGCGTGACTGCGCCGCAGTCTTTTCATTCACCCTGACTACACCAGTAGTTGGTTCTAGCAAGTTGGCAATCAGTCGCAACAGCGTTGACTTGCCACATCCTGAAGGACCAATCAGCGAAACAAATTCGCCTGGCTCAACAGTCAAGTTCACGTCGACAAGAGCATCTACTTGTTTTGGTGTCCCCTGATTGAATATTTTGCTTACTCCCGCAACATGAACTGCGCTCATGTGGTGGTCTCCTTTGGTCGGTTACGCATCAACAACACATCTGCAAGTGCAACAAGGCCAGCCATTGCAAGACCAAGTCCTGCTGCGCCAAATACTGCGGTAAACACCTTTGCCGGGTCGCCCGTTGCTTGACGGGCGTATTCAATAATCAGGCGGCCAATTCCACCTTTGAGGCCTGTTGAAATTTCAGCAACAACAACGCCAATAACTGCCCCAGAAGCGCCCAACTTAAAGGCCGGCACCATGTACGGAATTGCAGCTGGAAAACGCAACTTGAACAGTGTTTGTTTCCACGAAGCTGCATAGCTATCCATGAGTTCGAGCGATGCTGCGGGCGCACTTTTCAAACCACGCAATGTGCCTACGGCAATTGGGAAGAACGCGAGAAACGCACCGAGTACTGAAGCAGACAGCCAGCGTGGCCAGGTAAAGCCAAAAATTTGCAACTTGCCACCCCACGACACAACAA
>CANKUF010000105.1 GCA_947486675.1 Acidimicrobiaceae bacterium | reverse complement strand
GATTGTGGTTCTCAACAAGTGGGAAACGCTCGATGCCGATGGTCGTGAGCACATTGACACCGAAATGACGAGGAAGTTGTACTTCATCGGGGATGCGCCAGTGTTGAAACTGTCAGCGCTCACAGGGAAGGGCGTGCATCGCTTGTTGCCAATCCTGCAGGAATGCATTGCGGATTACCACAAGCGTGTTCCAACAAAAGATGTGAACCGAGTTATTGCAGAAGCACAGCAAAAACAACCTGCTGGTGCCGGTGCGCGAGTGCTGTATGCACTTCAGGGTGCAAATGACCCACCGACATTCACCTTGTTTGTCAATCGCGAATTGCCCCAGCATTACTTGCGTTACCTCGAGCGTTCAATTCGTGAAAAGTTTGAATTTGGAAGCACGCCAATAAAGTTGCGAGTTCGCAAGCGATCGGACTGAAGTACTCCTCATGCCGTGGTGTGAACCATGTTCGAAATATTTAGCTCCGAGTGCGGTTTCGCTCGACGGTCGTTGCCCGAATTGTTCTACTGAGATTGAAGTTGCAACGGCTCATGGAACCATTACCGCGAAGAACTTGGATCTCAAAAAACTCGCAGTCACAGATGGCGAAGAAGATGTTCCATTGCCATGGCACTTCAAATTGTTGGTCGGAGCCCTTGTGATGTATCTGTCATGGAGAGTCATCGACCTGTTCCGTTAGGCTCGGCTCTATACGGGCTGTAGCGCAGCTTGGTTAGCGCGCTTGTCTGGGGGACAAGAGGTCGTGGGTTCAAATCCCGCCAGCCCGACCAAATCTGTACTGATTAGACACTCACCATTACGAGCGACGCGGCAGCTAGAGCCATTCCCACTGCTTGCGATTTGTGCAAACGTTCGTGGTCAAACTTCATTGCAAGTGCAACAGTCGACACTGGATACAGCGCAACAATGACTGAAACAAGCGACATCATGCCTGTGTGTGTAGCAAGCAAGTAGAGACCGTTGGCTGATGTGTCAAGAATGCCTGCGACGAGTGCAAATCCAATCGCCTTCTTTGGTATCAAAATTCTTCGAGTTTGCAGTAACGCAATAGCTGCAACTGTTGGAACACTGATCATCCGCTGTCCAAAAAGCGGCCAAATACCATGATCATGGCTTGCGTTTGCCATGCATACGAAGATCATGCCGAATCCAAAACCCGCGGCAACTGCTAGCCAAATCGCGTTCATGGAAGTAGGTAAGTCGTGTTTGTCGAGCACATCTCCAACGAGAGCAACGGCGACTACCGCCAGTGTGATGCCGAACCAGGCGATTGCGGTTGGTCGCTCACCCTGAATGAATCCGGCGATAACAGGAACCGATAACCCAATGACCGCGGTAATCGGCGCAATGACGGTCATTGAACCTTTTGACATTGCTTGGTAAAAGGCAACGAGTGCAATGGCTCCACCGAATCCGCCTCCAGTAGTCCACAGCCAGCTTTCTAATGGTGGAGGAGAAGAGCGAAAGACCAACAGGTACACAGAAATGACCATCAGTGCTGCGGCTTGACCCGCAAACGTGATGGCAGCCGAATTGGCTAAACGCGATCCTCGGCTTCCCGAATAATCAGCAACTCCGTAGAACAAGGCGGCAGTAAGCGCAAACAGCAACGTCATATAGCGTAGAGGTGTGATTGGGCTTGGAACATTAATCAATACTGCCACAGTGCTGGTTGGTGGAACCGTTGGTATTGCAATGGGAAACAAAATTCCCGATCGAGTACGCACCATAGTTGTGCAAGTTATTGGAATGCTCACTATTGGTTTAGGACTGAGTGACTTGCTGAAAACTCACAACATGGTGTTTCCACTTCTTGGCATGGTGTTCGGTGCCGTAATCGGTGAGGTTTTACGGATCGAAGATCGGCTTGAGGGCATAGGCGAAATCATTCGTAAGCGATTTGCGAAGCGCCAGGATCCGGGTCCATTCATTTCTGGATTTGTTACCGCATCACTGCTGTTCTGCATTGGTCCGTTGACAATTCTTGGTGCGATACAAGATGCGTCAGGTGCTACACCGCAGCTGTACATCATTAAGGGAACGCTCGATGGATTCATGAGCGTCATCTTCGGAGCCATACATGGAGTTGGCGTGCTATTCAGTGCAGTCAGTGTGTTCATCGTGCAAGGAACGTTGACACTGTTCGGTACGAGTTTAGATTCACTGCTAAACGACCGAATGCGCGTTGAATTATTCGCCACGGGCGGTTTGGCAGTTATGGCTATCGGTCTCAATCTGCTCGAGATAAAGAAAATTCGGTTAGGTTCACTTCTTCCAGGGCTGATCATCACGCCGATATTGGTGAAACTTTTTGCAGATGGTACGGGATTGTTGAGATAGCTAAGTATGTGTGGAAGGTACGTGCGCAAAACTGGAGCGCAGGAAATAGCGCAGGCTTTCTCTGCTGTAGATAGCGGCCAGCACTTGGCTTTGAATTTCAATATTTCACCAACTAGTGACGTGTTTGTATTACGCACGGTTGAATCAGCGGTGCAAATTGACGTGATGTCGTGGGGGCTCGTGCCAGTGTGGGCAAAGGATGTTTCACGCGCAGCAAGTTTGATTAACGCAAGGTCAGAATCGGTTGCCGAGAAGCCATCATTTCGCAATCTCATCAGTCGACATCGATGTGTTTTGCCAATGAATGCCTATTACGAATGGAAGCCGATGAAGGCTGCGGGCAAGGCAATGAAACAGCCGTTCGCGTTTTTTCCTGGCCAGAATTCGGACTACGACCATGAGTCGCACTTTGCAGTTGCATCGCTGTGGTCAACGTGGCGAGATGGTGATGGCAATGTTCTCAACACATGTGTTGCTTTAACCACGGAAGCAAATGAACGTGTGTCGCACGTGCACAACCGTATGCCAGTGTTGCTCACAAAAGAAGGGGTAGCACAATGGCTTTCTGATGACGCCGTTGCACCCCTGCATCTGTCTAATGGCATACCTGACGAAGCGGTGCAGTTTTTCCCCGTTTCAACCGATGTGAACAATGCGCGCAATCACGGCCCGCAACTGCTCAATCCGATCACGCTCGCAGAGGAAACTCCCGAGACTTTGTTTTAGGCGAGTACTGCTGAAATGCTTGCCGCGACTGCAGCAAGATCGTCGAAATCGACACGTGCAGCTGCGTTATCGAAGGACACGTCGGCAATCGTCATAGCTGGAATGACATGCAGGTGACAATGTGGCACTTCGAATCCAGCGATGATCAAGGCAACACGATCACAATGGAGAACCTGCTTTTGAGCAGTGGCAATCCGCTTGGCTACGTCAAAACAATGCTGGGAGATGTCATTTGGCAAATCTGTCCATTGATCGATTTCGACACGGGGAACAACAAGGAGGTGCCCACGCGCAATGGGGTTGATGGTCATGAATGCAACGCATACCTCATCGGTGTACACAAACGTGCCAGGTAATTCGCCTGCAATGATACGAGTAAATACTGAAGCCATCGCTTCAACAGTACAACGGTTCCTTGTATTGTCGTTGCGTGGCAGACAAGCAGGTCTCAATGTGGTCTGGGATGCTGAGCGTCCCCAACTTCATTACGTTGGCTCGCCTGTGCGTCTTGCCGCTCTTCCTGTATCTGTTATTTGCCAAAGACCAACGCGCGGGTGCTGCTCTGCTGCTCGGTGTACTGGGCATGACCGATTGGGTGGATGGTTGGTTTGCGAGAAAGTTCAATCAGGTTTCGCCTTTTGGTGCAGTATTTGACCCCACCGTTGATCGTGTGCTGTTTGTGGTGAGTTCAATCAGTGTGCTGATAGACGGAGCGGTGCCACGATGGTTCTGCATCGCCATTTTGGTGCGCGAATTGGTCGTAGGAGCGATGATGGTGGGCGCCACATTGATGGGAATGGAACGCTTTCCGGTCAGTAACAACGGCAAGTGGTACACATTTTTGCTCATGATGGCAGTGCCCTTTTTGTTACTTGCCGAAAGTTCCCACATCACTGCTGATTTTGGTCTGGTAGTGGGCTGGTTGTGTGCTGTTCCCGGTTTGGCGTTGTCGTATTACACCGCGGTGATGTACGTGCCGCTTGTGCGGACCAATCTTCGGAAGGGGAGAGCCGCCAAAGGGCTACGGTAGGGGTATGTCGTACGTGTTTTGCAATAGTTGCGGTCA
>CANKUF010000104.1 GCA_947486675.1 Acidimicrobiaceae bacterium | reverse complement strand
CAACAGCGAAGGCTGGTGCAGCTTGCACAAAGGCTGGTGCGAAAGCATCAGTAACCGTTGCGAAGAAGAAGACCACGCTCACCTGCAAGACGGTGAAGAAAAAACTGGTGTGGTCTAAGTAATATCTCTTAGATCAAACGTTTTCTTATAACACTCGTTATTGCGCTAGTCGGCACGGCTTCTGTTGCTGTGCCGACTAGCGCTTACGGCAATGTCCTTGAACGCCGAGTATTCGGCACATCAATTCAAGGTCGTCCGCTAGAAGCATTTCGAATGGGCGACCCAAAGGGTGTCACTGTTGCAGTTATTGGCGTTATCCACGGCAACGAAGAAGCTGGCCTACTCATTACCGATGAGCTGTTGAACATGCAGATCCCAAAGGGCGTAAACCTGTGGGTTATTCCTTCAATGAATCCTGATGGAACAGCATTAAACCGACGAGGCAATGCGAACCGTGTTGACCTGAATAGAAACTTTCCCTACGGATGGGCACGCATTGGTCAACCGGGGTACTGGCAATACTCAGGACCGAATCGCGCATCCGAACCAGAGACAAAAGCGCTTGTCAGTTTCTTCCGCGTAATCAAACCTGCTCTAGGCGTTTGGTACCACCAGGACTTGAACATCATTTCTCCGGGCGTGGGTTTTGAGGGCGAAATTCGGGCTCGGTACGGAGCGATCACTGGCTTGCCCATGAAGCGCATTACTGGTGGTACCTATACGGGTGTTGCTGCAACCTGGCAAAAGCGCGGGCTGAAGAACTCCATGGCTTTTGTGGTCGAACTGGGCAAAACACTCAATACAGACGAAGCAAAAGTACATGCGAGCGCGGTGCTCGATATATCAATGATGTTGCGCAACGCTCCAAGTAGCAAACTAGGCAAGTGAAAATTTCAAAACAGCGCGCGCTCATTTTGATGGGGTTTGGCGTTGGCGCCGGTTTGCTGTCGGGCATGTTCGGCCTGGGCGGTGGAATCATCATCGTTCCAGGGCTCATGTTTGCACTTGGCATGGACCAACGCAAAGCGCATGGCACGTCACTTGCCGGAGTATTTCTTATTTCACTTTCCAGTTTCTTCACCTACTGGACACACGATCACATTGATTGGCCAGTGGTGTTGTGGTTGTCCATTGGGTCTGTTGCAGGGTCACTTGTTGGCGCGGAATTGCTCAAGCGGTTATCAAAGCGAACTCTGACCATTGCATTTGTTTGTGTTTTGGTTATTGCAGGCGTTCGTATGTTTTTCAAAATTGACGCTGCTGGCGAAATGATTCTGAATGCACCAACTGCTGCGTGGCTCGTTGGAATTGGGCTTGTTGTGGGCGCACTTGCAGGAATGCTGGGTATTGGTGGTGGATTAATGACCGTTCCAATTTTGATCATCTTCTTTCATGTGTCTCCTGCAATTGCCAAGGGCACCTCGCTGGCAGTGGTAATTCCCACTGCATTTTCGGGCACACTTCAGAATTTGCGGAACAAGAACACTGATCTTGTTGCTGCAGCAATTGTGAGTTCAACTGGAGTAATCACCGCAATTGGTGGCAGTTGGATAGCGGCTCGAATGAATGACGCACTGTCAAACTTTCTGTTTGCAGTATTGCTCATTGGAATTGCCACGAGAATGTTGTTGCAGTTACGCAATCAACGCAAAGCTACGCCAGTAGCCGAGTAATTCCGATCAAGTTTTCGTACTGATCAATTTCGTTGTACATATGAGCAGAAAGTCGCACGTACGACTTTCCACGAACTGTCATGCACATGCACTCGGCGTTTAGTTCGAGTCCTGCGCGCTCAACCATCAAATCAATTTGTGGTTTTGTCAGCGGCTTATCGAGCGGTAATTGCACCATGCGTAACCACGGTGCTTCAACAGTGCTTCCAAGATGATTCGAGGTTCCCCAGGCGTTGCGCAGTAGGTCAGCCGCGCCATCGGCAACTGTGCGGTTGTGTGAATCACGCTGTGAGTATGACCATTGTTCCTGGAACGCAATCGCTGCGGGAACAGACAAATACGCCGAATAGTCGCTGGTTCCTTGCCATTCGAACGATGTGGGGAATCCGTCTTCAAAGCCCCACGAAGGCGCAAGCGGTTTCATCGTTGTGCGAATCTCTGGCGAACCACAAATGAGTGCGGCCGCAGGGCGCGGCGCGCACAACCACTTGTGCAAGTTTCCTACCCATACATCAAAGTTTGCGGGTAACGGTTGCTTCAGCATTCCTGCCGAATGCGCGGCATCTATGACGAACTTGGCGTGTGGGTGCGAAGTACGAATTGCAGAAATGATGTCGTCGACAGGAAACAGCACGCCCGTTTCTGAAGTGATGTGATCGAGCACGACGACGATTGGCTCGCCGTTTGTTGGAAGCAATGCACGAATTCGTGAGCTGATGATCTCGGCAGTCACATCGTGCGGGTACAGCAAATCGGCAACGGCGTATGTCGCGTTACTGCGATAGGCAATATGTTGCATTCCGTACAACACGCCGCCGTAGCCAAGAGAAGTGGCAACAAGATGTGTCTGTTTGTTGCGCGAAGTTGCATCGTCGACCAGTGCTTGCACGGCGGTAACAACACCTTGAGATGCATTTGGTACGAATGCAAAATGTTCTGGCGCAACGCCAAACCAACGTGCGACAATGTGGCGCGCTTCAATTAGCAATTGTGGAAGTTCGTAACGGAACCAATGGTTTGGGTTGCTGTTCGCGCGGTCAATAAACGCATTCTGAATCTTCTGCACGGAAATTGGTACTGCGCCGTATGAGCCGTGATTGAGATACGCAATGGATTTGTCTAGCTGCCACAGCGCAGCGAATTCGTTATGTGCAACGGTCACGTTATGAAGGTAACCGATCAAGCACGGTGCGGTGCAGAAGCCCGTTGCTGCTCACCGATGAGTTTGCGCGCCAATCCACATTGCCAAACCGATCGGTGATTGTTCCGCCGGCTTCTTGAACAATGGGGTAAAGAGCAGCGTTGTCATATGGCGCAAGCCCGATGGCATCAATAGCAATGTCAATTGCGCCTTGTGCAACCAACATATGTTGCCAGAAATCGCCAAAGCCACGTGATCGCAAAGCGTCTACTTGTAACTGCTGTAACGCGGGTAAGCCACCAACTTTCTGCCAACCCGCATTTGGCGTTGTGCTCACGTGCGCATCAGAAAGTTCATTCACTGTGGACACATATATACGTGTGCCATTGAAGAAGGCGCCTTCGCCGACTGTTGCCCACCAGCGCATGCCCAGCGCGGGAGCAGACACCACACCAAGAACCGGAACGTCGTTGTGCACGAGTGCAATGAGTGATCCCCACACGGGAACACCGCGAACAAAATTGGTAGTGCCGTCAATGGGGTCAATGACCCACGTGTACTCAGCATCGGTTGGACCGCTGATTCCATGTTCTTCGCCGTAGATTCCAAAATCGGGGAAGGCGCCGCGAAGCACAGATGAGATTGCCGTTTCCGTATTGCGATCAATTTCGGTGACCTCTGAATTGTCGGCCTTGCGCGAAACGGTGAATTCTCGGTTTCTGAATCCAGTGAGTGCCACAGCATCTGCGGCATCGGCTACCCGTAGAGCGGTTTCGAGGAATTGCTTACTTGTTGACAAGTTTTTGCACCGTTGCAGCGATGCCTTCGGCGTTGAGTCCAAGGCGCGACAAAATTGCGTCTGGTTTCGCTTGCGGAATGAATTGCTTCGGAATGCCTAGTACTTCAATACTCGGGCGATGTGCACCCGTTGTATGCGACACCAAGTCCTCAATGGTCATACCGATGCCGCCTTCGCGGATTCCGTCTTCGACGGTGACCACAACTTGGTGTGCGGCAGCGTTATCGATCATTGACTGATCAAGTGGTGCACACGAGCGCACGTCCCACACGGTTGCTGCGATGCCCTTTGCGGCAAGCAGGGCAGCAGCGTCCAGTGAAGCGCCAACCATTTTGCCGATTGCCAAAATGCACACCGTGTTTGATTCGTCAGTTATCAATTTGCGAGCTGCAAGTCCAGAACCAATATCTGCTGCATCAACACTGCGAGCAACGCCCTTTGGGTACCGAATCACCACGGGGCCTTCGTTTGCCAGTGTGATCGCATCTTTCAGCATTTGTTCAACTTCTTGACTGCTCGATGGTGCTAATACGCC
>CANKUF010000103.1 GCA_947486675.1 Acidimicrobiaceae bacterium | reverse complement strand
TTGGCAGTTCTGGCCACAAACGATGCACGGCGTCAACGGTTTCACGCCTAAACGATGAGATCAACCATTGATCGGGTTCACCGCGCGTGCGCAAGAAGTCAACAACCAGTGTTGCCAATTTGTCTTGCGGGTCGAAGTCTGGTTCGCTCGGATCGTTCTTGATTTCAATATTCACCCACATGCCAGCGCAGGCATCAAGTGCATCGGCAAGTGTTGGAATGTGATCGGGAATGTCTGCGATGTTCAGTGTGGCTAACACTTTTCCATTGGCAAGCGTTGGGTTGTGATGCACAATCATTTCGCCCGAAGCACATAAGCGAACATCGAGTTCAACACCATCGCTGTTCAACTCTCGAGCACGCGTAAATGCCACTGTTGTGTTTTCGCGTTCAGCCGCTGAAGCTCCACGGTGAGCCATTACTTGGGCCCGAGCAGGAGCGCTATTGCGATTATGTGGCACCCAACGAGCAATGGTCACAGGCGAAGGGTACAGCCAAAATTGTCACAATAAAAAAATAAAAATATTTTCCTGTTCCACTTGAAAGTGCCCTGCTCGGTGCCTATCGTGACACCGTCCTACTGGCTCTCGAAGAACTTCAAAGGTGACTACCGTGTCAATTCTCGCAACAAGCCTTGCCCTCGGATCCGCTGATTACACGTGGCGCAAAGAAGCATTGTGTAAAGACACTGACCCAGAATTGTTCTTTCCCGTAGGAAGCACCGGACAAGCGCTCCAGCAAATAACCGCAGCGAAGTCCGTGTGTGGAGAATGCACCGTAAAAAGCGAGTGCCTCGAATTCGCAATTGAAACCAACCAGGACTGTGGCATCTGGGGTGGAACTTCAGAAGATGAACGCCGCGACATTCGCCGCAAAATGGCAGCCGCCCGTCGCGCTGCCCGCGCAACTGCATAACTAGTTCGTAATCGGAACTCGCAAGTCGACCACGGTCCCCTGACCGTCTGTCATTCCCGCAATACCTGTTGCATCGCCGTCGCTTTTTGCGCCAACGCGCATGGCAATGGTTCCTGCAAGTTCAGTAGTTACCAACGTGCGAACGATTGATAGTCCAAGTCCGGTGGCACTCGAGAAATCAAATGTTGGGCTTAGTCCTATGCCGTTGTTCAACACTCGTACATACAACGCATCGTCGTCATGACTGAGCGTGACAAGAACTGAACCACCAGTACTTCCTTCTGGGAATCCGTGATCCACTGCGTTCTGTAACAACTCGAGAATGACCACTGATAGCGGAGTCGCAACGGTTGCTGGCATGCGGCCGCCATCGCCTTTCACTGCAAACTGCACGGGGCGATCTGCAGACTGCAGGCCTTCCTCGACAAGACGAAGCAGAGGGCGAACTATTTCAATGAAGGCGATGTCTTCACCAGGTTCGCGCGACAGCGTTTCGTGAACTAGTGCAATGGTGCGAATACGACGTACCGATTCGGCAACAGCTTCTTTCGCTTCTACCGATTCCAGACGACGCGCCTGCAAGCGAAGCAAAGACGAAATGGTTTGCAGGTTGTTTTTTACACGGTGGTGAATTTCGCGAATGGTTGCGTCTTTGGTGAGCAGCAAACGATCACGACGACGAAGTTCGGAAACGTCGCGAAGTAGCAGCACTCCACCAACGACGTCTACGGCATCGCCATGCTCAACAAGTAGAGGAATGCTGCGTGTCAGCAACGTGACTTCAGCGGTTTGTTCAATTTCTTCAATCACCGGCTCTTTGCGCTCATATGCATTCCGTGCAGCGGTTTCTGCAACACCCAGTTCGGCAAGTGTTTGACCAATGGCATTCGTGCTAATGCCCACTCGGTGTAAAGCCGACACAGCGTTAGGTGATGCGTATCGAACACGTGTCTGAGCATCCAGAACAATTGCTCCGTCACCTACTCGTGGAGCAACACTTGCATCGGCAACACGACCTTCAAAAGGAAACAAGCCTTGTGCGACCATTTCGGAAAACTTCCCGAAAATTTCGGCGTATGTAGATTCCAGCTGGCCAGCACGTCGGGCGGTGTCTGTTACCCATTCACGCGACAACACCGCAATGGTTTTGCCGTCGTAACGCACAGGGATGGTCAGCATGTTTGCTGGACCACCAATTGCTTGCACAAATATTTCGCCTTGCGAAATTTCGCTGCTCTCATAGCAACGCTTCAGCAGAACTTTTTCAGAATCGCTTGCCCACGTATTTACGTAGTCCTGGTGATACAGCGTTTGACCAGTTGCAGCGCGAACCTGAGCGGCAATCAACCACGAGTCATCACCAATTGGCAAATACAACAACATGTCTGCGAAACAGAAGTCGGCCAGCATTCCCCACTCAGAGACCAACGCCCCCAAATGGTTCACCGCATCAGTTTCCAGTTCGGTGTGTTCGTGGGCGAGTTCTGCAAGCGTCGGCATAGCGTGAAACTATTCTGCCCTATGCAGGGTGGACAGATTCGCCCAGAGCAACAAGTGCCGTAGCGCGAGCAATCTCAGCACCACTGATTGCGCAAATGCACAGTTCGGCTTGTGAGCCTGCGCTCCGCTTACGTAGCGCTTCGAGCGTGGATCGCTCTGCCTCCCCTTTGCGTACTGCCTCGGCCGACTTACGGGCAATCGTGCTGACTACTCGAGAAATCTGGCCAGCCGTCGGCTCAACGGCCTCGGTGGACTTCACCACTGCCTGCACAAATGAAGGGTCCTGAATGGATGCCTCCAATTTGTTCAACGCAGCTTGTGCCTGCGAAACCAGTTCTTGTGGTGTAACGCGATTGGCAATCACGGTGTTCAGTAAGAAACCACGCTGGCGTAGCGCGTCGATGAGGAATTCGGCTTCATGGAGTGGTGCAGATTCAAGAGAGGTCACCACCATGAATGAGGTGTCGTGTTGTTTAAGCACTGCTTCAACTTCATTGGCACGCTTCACGAAGCCATCTTCCATGGTGCGGAACAACGTGAAGAACTCGGTGATGTCGCTGAGGAACCGTGCACCAAGAATGCGATCTGCAACTAAGAAAAACGGCTTTGCGGCGAGTGAGAACAAGCGAGACTGTGCCTGCGAAGTAAGCAACTTCAATAGTCGCGACGCAAAGAACTCTTTCATTCGTCGTGGTGCATCCAACACATCAAGCGCATTACGCGAAGGTGGCGTATCCACAATGACCAAGTCGTAGTCATTTGACTGCTGCGCTTCGAACAGGCGTTCCATCGCGATGTAGTCGTGACTATTCACAAATCGTTCTGTGAGGTTTCGATACAACTTGTTTGACAACACTTTGTCGCGCACATCGGCATTTGGTGCACAACGTGTAATCAGTTCGTCCCAACTTGCTTTCGTGTCAATCATGGCGGCAAACATGCGACCAGCGGGTGGTACTCCGTTTCGCACGAGAGCCGAAGACTCAATTTCCACCACAGCGTTACCAAACGATTCCAAGCCAAGCGCGTCGGCAAGTCTGCGGGCGGGGTCAACGGTGAGCACAAGCACACGGCGGTTGTACTGCGACGCGGCGTATGCGCCAAGAGCAGCCGACATGGTGGTTTTACCAACTCCGCCACTTCCGGTCACCACTACTAGGCGTCCGTTTTCTAATACGTTGCGCAGCGTGTTCATTGCAGTTCGTCTTTCAACACCTGCGTCATGGCCGTCACCACATCAACATCGTGGGTTTCAATATCCATCACCGACATGAACATCACTCCACTTTGACGCGAACGTGAAACCAATTGCTCCAGATTTCCTATTTCGTTGTTGCGTCGCTGCGTTGCCACATTCAGCAACTGCATTGGTGCACGAAGTGCATCACTAATGTCGCTCGGCATTGCGTTCGACTGAACGGCTTGCCAAAGCGAATCGAACACGGCAACGTCGCCGCCCTGCACTACGTCATCATGCACTCGGTTAGCCACGACAGCAGATACCCCAACATTGGTGGTGTTCTGTAGCGTGTCCAGCAGTTGCATCGTTTCAAGTACCGGCATTTCTTCTGGTGTTGCCACAATGACTACGCCAGTAGTTGCCTTGTCGTGCAGAATTTCCTGCATCCACTTGGTTTGTTCACGAATGACACCAACTTGTACCAACCCCGACAAAATTGCTGGCGCATCAACTTGGGCAACAATGTGACCAGTTGCCTCAGCATCAACAATGACGATGTCGT
>CANKUF010000102.1 GCA_947486675.1 Acidimicrobiaceae bacterium | reverse complement strand
GTTGGAATTTCACTGGTTACGAAGGAAAGAACGCTTACGGCGAGTACTACGGCATAGTCCAAACGATGAAACAGCTTGGCGCAGATTCGACCCAAGGATGTGGGCGGGCGCTGTGGGAGAACAATGGGGAATTGAATAAGTACGGAACAACCATGGGCCTCATGTTGCTTCCGTTTTGGACAGATGGCTGTATCAGCTCGATGGAAGGGTTGTTCTTCGAAGCCGCTGGCAGCACTCCGTATCACTTCATCACGGCAGCAGCAATGTCAAAGCAAAGTAGTAATCCGGTGCGCGAACTTCGCTACGACAACAATGATGCAGCGCTTGGCGTGAGATACATGCAGGAACTTGGAGTGAAGTACTTCATGGGCTTCACATCGGAAGCCATTGCGCAGGCGTCTCAGCAAGAAGGACTCACCGAAGTTGCACGATCGGGGCCATGGGTGGTCTATCGAGTTGCCAATAGCGATGTGGTTACACCGTTGGCAATGCAACCAGTGGTTGCAAATATCTCTTCCAATAATCCACGTGAACGATGGTTGGAGGTAGGAACGAGTTGGTTCCAGCAACCAGAGGTGTGGACGACACCTATTGCAGACAACGGTCCAAGCGAATGGCAACGAGTCGATGTTGCAGTGGATGAATCTCTGCGCGAGGGCGAACCTAATTCCAATAATCGTCGCGTTGATGTGGTGAAGCCAGCGACCGCGCTTACGCCGGTTCCGTTAGACCCAGTGGTGGTCAGCAATGTTGATATCGGCGAAGAGAGCGTGAAATTCTCGGTCGACAAAATTGGAGTTCCAGTATTGGTACGAGTGAGTTATTTCCCAAACTGGAAAGTAGATGGCGCTAAAGGCCCATACCGGGTTGCACCGAACATGATGGTGGTCATTCCCACGAACACCAATGTGAGCATGCATTTTGGTTGGAACATACGCGACTACGTGGCCTATCTGCTGTCGTTCGCTGGTATTGCATGGATCGTCGTTAACCGACGCCGCAGCAAACTGGCAGCCGAGTAGTCTCTACAGCCGTGCCAGATCTCAATGCAATTGTTAAGGCCTATGACATTCGTGGCATAGTGCCCGATCAGCTCGATGCAGACGTTGCGTATGCGATCGGCGTTGCGTTTGCCAAGTTTGCCAATGCACCTCACATCGTCATTGCCCATGACATGCGTCCAAGTGGGCCAGAACTAGTTGACGCATTCCAGCGGGGAGTGCTTGCACATGGAGTGAGTGTCACCAATTTGGGCCTCGCATCGAGTGATCTGCTGTATTACGCATCAGGCAAACTCGATTCGCCGGGGGCAATGTTTACCGCTTCGCATAATCCTGCGCAGTACAACGGAATTAAGTGCTGCCTGTCTGGCGCTCGTTCAATTGGAATTGATAACGGGTTGCGTGAAATTCATGCGCTCGCCGCCGAGGTGCTTGCCGGTCGTGAGCCTGCATTTGCTGCCACAGCAGGAACACTGAACCACGTCAACATGTTGTCGGAGTTTGCCGATCATGTCGTGAAATTTATTGCCAGTGACAAATTGCGAAAGCTTCGAGTTGTTGCAGACACAGCCAATGGAATGGGTGGACTAGTAGTTCCAGCAGTGTTCGAGCGACTTGCCGATTTCGAATTAGAAGTGATGTACGGAGAACTTGACGGTACGTTCCCGAATCATCCTGCCGACCCGTTGCAAACAGCGAATCAGCGCGACCTTATGGCGCGAGTACAAGCTGGAGGCTTTGACGTTGGTCTTGCATTTGATGGCGACGCCGACAGAGTTTTTCTTGTTGATGAACTTGGTCAGGGAATGTCGGGAAGCACCACAACTGCACTACTCGCAACCCGTTTTCTGCGCCTGAACCCGGGTGCAACAATTTTGTACAACCTCATCTGTTCGCGTGCGGTTCCCGAAATCATCGCTGAACATGGTGGCAAGGGCATTCGTACCAAAAACGGTCACAGCTATATGAAGCAGATCATGGCCGAAACTGGCGCAGTGTTCGCTGGCGAGCATTCGGGGCACTATTACTTTGCAGACAACTACCGTGCAGACAGTGGGCTCATTGCCAGCATGGGAATTCTTGGCGAAATGTGCCGTACGGGAAAGAAGTTGTCAGAAATTCGCAAACCGCTTGAGCGCTATGCCTCAAGCGGCGAAATCAACACCACTGTTGCCGACATTGGCAAGGTCATTGATCAAATTGGTCGCGACTATGCCGCTCACACTCAAGATCATCTCGATGGTTTAACAGTGGATTGCGGAACCTGGTGGTTCAACGTTCGCCCAAGCAATACAGAACCATTGCTCCGGCTCAATCTTGAAGCCAGCACACGTGACGAGTGCGATACGCATGTGGCTCAGTTGCTGTCTGTGATTACCGCCTAGTCTTGCCGTATGTCACTCGACTCAAAATTGCTTGAAATTCTGGCTTGCCCAGAGGACAAAGGTCCACTGTTTTATTTTTCCTCAGATGCATTTTTGTATAACCCGCGCCTGCACCGTAAATACGTGGTACGCGAAGGTATTCCTGTAATGTTGGTCGAGGAATCCGTCGCGGTAGATGCCGCAGAGCACACAGAGCTCGAACGAAGAATCGTTGCGGAGAGTATTCATCCCACCTTCGTTTAAGGAGTTTCTATGTCTTCATTTGCACAACGTCGTGATTGGCGCGTCGCCGATCTTTCCCTCGCACCATTTGGTCGTAAGGAAATTCATCTAGCCGAGCATGAAATGCCAGGCCTTCGTGCATTGCGCAAGGAGTTTGGCAAATCAAAGCCGCTGAAGGGTGCCCGAATTTCGGGTTCGTTGCACATGACCATTCAGACTGCTGTTCTCATTGAAACACTCATTGAGCTTGGCGCCGAAGTGCGTTGGGCAAGTTGCAACATCTTTTCAACACAAGATCATGCAGCCGCCGCAGTTGTTGTTGGGCCAAATGGTTCAGTTGACGAACCGAACGGCGTTCCAGTATTTGCCTGGAAGGGCGAAACACTTGAAGAGTATTGGTGGGCAACCGACCAGATGATGACGTGGCCAGATGGCGATGGACCAAACATGATCTTGGACGACGGCGGCGATGCCACCATGTTGTTGCATAAGGGTGTTGAATACGAAGCAACTGGTGCTGTTCCAGATCCAACGTCTGCTTCGAACCCAGAGTTAGCCATTGTTCTCGGATTGTTGCAGCGCACGTTGAAGACACATCCGAAAAAGTGGACAGTGATGGCAAAGGGCGTCAAGGGCGTCACTGAAGAGACCACTACCGGCGTAAAGCGTTTGTACAAGATGGCGGAAAAGGGCGAACTGTTGTTCCCAGCGATCAACGTGAACGACAGCGTGACCAAGTCGAAGTTCGACAACTTGTACGGTTGCCGCCACTCACTCATTGACGCGATTAACCGCGCAACGGACGTGATGCTTGCAGGAAAAACTGCAGTGGTATGTGGTTATGGCGACGTGGGCAAGGGCTGTGCTCAGAGTCTTCGCGGACAAGGCGCACGAGTGATTGTCACCGAAATTGATCCGATCAATGCGTTGCAGGCGGCGATGGAGGGATACCAGGTCGACACGCTAGAAAACATGGTGTCAACAGCAGATGTGTTTGTTACTGCAACTGGCAACGAAGCAATTGTCACGGTTGATCACATGGCTCGCATGAAGCACAACGCAATTGTGTGCAACATTGGCCACTTCGACAACGAAATTGACATGGCTGGTCTTGCACGCAGCGGAGCAGTTCGTGACGAACTCAAAGCCGGAACCGACCTGTGGACGTTTACAGACGGACACGCAGTGATTGTTTTGGCAGAAGGTCGTTTGGTCAACCTTGGTTGCGCAACTGGTCACCCAAGCTTCGTCATGAGTTGCTCGTTCTCAAACCAAGTCATTGCTCAAATGGAATTGTTTGGCAATCTCGACAGCTATCCACTTGGTGTGTACGTATTGCCAAAGCACTTAGACGAAAAGGTTGCTTCGTTGCACCTTGACGCGCTTGGCGCAGTGCTCACGAGAATGACTGACGAGCAGGCTGATTACCTTGGCATTGCACCAAGTGGCCCGTTCAAGCCAGAGGCATACCGCTACTAATTCGCTATTCGCCCCATTGCTCATCTTGAGTGCTCGGAGTGAGCGCTTCAAGGTGCAGCAATGGGAGCGTGCGTGCAACGA
>CANKUF010000101.1 GCA_947486675.1 Acidimicrobiaceae bacterium | reverse complement strand
TCCATAACTTGCAAATCGCTTGGCCACATCGTCGGAACAGGTCAGCGACGTGCTGCCATCAATGGTGATGCCGTTGTCATCAAATATGCACACCAGACGATCAAGACCAAGATGCCCCGCTAGCGATGCAGATTCATGACTGATTCCTTCCATGAAACAACCATCACCTGCAAGCACAAAGGTGTGGTGGTCCATGAGGTCAGCGCCAAATCGTTCGCGCAGGTTGCGCTCGGCAATAGCCATACCTACGGCATTGGCAAAACCTTGTCCTAACGGACCAGTTGTTACTTCAACACCATTTGTATGTCCAACCTCTGGGTGACCCGGAGTTTGTGAGTCCCACTGACGGAACGCTTTGATGTCTTCTATTTCGAGTCCGTAACCATTCAGGAACAACATCGCATATTGCAAAATCGATGCGTGACCATTTGAGAGAATGAAGCGGTCACGATTTCTCCAACTGGATTGTTGAGGAGCGTGTCGCAACACACGGCTGTACAACACATGTGCAAGCGGCGCCAGAGCCATCGCGGTGCCTTGGTGACCGCTCTTTGCATACAACGGAGCATCCATTGCCAAACCGCGGATGAGGGAAATGGCCTGGGCGTCTGTTTCCGGGGTCAATTTTGCAGAAGAAGTCACGGCGCGACTGTAGTTCCGATTATGCAACCGGGGGAAGCAATGTGAGCGGAACAATGGACCAATCGCCGTGGTCGACGCGACAATGGGCAAATATTTGACCTAGTTCGTGCAGTTCGATTTCGCCGCGCACAAGTCGATACGTAAATTTGCCAGGCTCAACGGTGAACGGACTGACATTGCGCGCAAGTTGTTCAGATGCTTCATCTATTCCTTTACGAAAGACCACCTCAAAGACACCATTTCCAGGCTCACCTAGTGGACAAAAAATCAATGCCATGAGATGGGGGTCAATGGTGACCGGAGGAAGCGATGGGGCAGCGAGAGAGAAATATATTCCCGTGATGTCGATTCGAGAAGATGGCCCAGGAGCCTGCTTCATTTCGAAGGACTCAATGAACACGGTTGAAACGATGTGCACGCGATAAGGGTAGTGCCTGCGCATCAGTCAACTAATGTTTGACCCTGTGGCAAATCAGTCAACTCTTTCCGAAGCCGCATCGAAACAACTGCTTGGACCATACGGTGTGCCGTTTGCTCAAGAGCAGGTGTGTGCTAGTGCCGCTGAGGCGATAGAGGCAGCTAACGCCATTGGCTACCCGGTTGTGATCAAGCTTTCCGGTGACAACATTGCCCACAAAACTGAACGTGGTCTTGTTCGTCTAAATGTTGCCAACCCTGCACAAGCCGAGAAAGCCTGCGGTGACCTCATGGCACTGGTAACTGCAAATGATGGAGACGTCTCCTTTCTCGTTGCGGAAATGGTGAAGGGTGATCGCGAACTAATCGTTGGTGTGATCAATGACCCGCAGTTTGGATACATGGTGGCACTGGGCATCGGGGGCATCTTTGCAGAGGCCATCGATGATGTTGTCCTTCGTCCTCTTCCTGTGTCCTTCGAGCAAGCGATGACCATGATTGATGAAGTACATCATCAATCAATACTCGGTGCGTTTCGTGGCTCTCAACCGATTAACAGAACTCAGTTGGCAACGGTGTTGACCAGCATGGGTCAAGTATGTGCAGCGCATCCTGAGATTGAATCGCTCGATATCAACCCACTCATTGCCCGCAACGACGGATCGCTCGTGGCCGTAGATGCATTAATTGAAATCGGCCGTCAGCAAACAACCCCTTCAAGCGGAACACAAACGGCGTTCGTTCCAACACGCGATCATTTCACGGCGTTGTTTAATCCCAGGGCAATTGTTGTTATCGGGGCTTCAAGTCATCCTGGCAAATTTGGATTCGTCTCCTTGCATAACGCGTTAGTTAATAACTTTTCAGGAGGTGTGTACGCAACCAACTTGCAGCGTGAAAATATTTTGGGCGTGCAAACCGTTGCAGACCTATCGGAATTGCCTGCTGGAGAAATTGATCTTGCTTTCTTTTGCACTCCCGCAAGCTCCAATGAAGCGTTGCTCAAGCAGTGCGCAGAACTTGGAATAAAGAGCGCTTTCATTGCCAGCGCCGGCTACCGAGAGTCGGGTGAAGCTGGGGAGTTGGCCGAGGCTTCGCTTCTCCGATTAGCAAATTCACTTGGCATGCTGATTGCTGGCCCGAATGGTCAAGGCGTAGTGAGCACACCCTCATCTCTGTGTTTGCAGATTGTTGCTCCGTATCCACCACAGGGCGGAATATCCGTTGCCTCGCAAAGTGGAAATTTTGTTTCAAGTTTTCTCAATTACTCGCAACAATCTGGTGTCGGTATTGCCAGAGCTATTTCGGCCGGTAATGCAACGCAAATCAGTGTTGAAGACTTTCTGCAGTACTTCGCGAGCGACGGCGAGACCAAGGTCGCACTTACGTATATTGAAAATGTCGGTAATGGCGAATCTTTGCTTCAGGCAATGAAACACATCACTGCGGTGAAACCACTTGTAGTTCTGAAAGGTGGAGCGACAGCGGCAGGTTCTAAAGCAGCACAAAGTCACACCGGCGCCATGGCTAGTAACGATCGAGTGTTCCTTGGAGCAACGCGTTCTGCTGGTGCCATCAAAGTTTCATCTGTTGAAGGTGCATTCGATACCGCGGCAACATTTGCAACTCAACCGTTGCCTCGCGGCAAACGAGTTGCAGTGCTCACAACCGTCGGAGGATGGGGAGTGGTGACTGCAGATGCCATTGCTCGCGATGGAGTGCTAGACCTCGTCGATCTTTCAGATGACCTCATGTCGCAACTTTCAGCCCTTTTGCCCCCGCGCTGGAGCCGCAATAATCCAATTGACTGCGCCGGCGGAGAAACTCGTGACACGGTTACCGAAATTATGGACATCGTCGCTGCACATGACTCCATCGACTCGGTCATCTTTCTTGGAATAGGCATTCAAAGCAACCAAGCAAAGATGATGAAAGCAGGAAGTTTTTATCCCGATAATGGATTGGAACGAATTGTCGCTTATCACGAAAAACAAGATGAGCGATATGCAATGACGGCGCGTGAAGTTTCACGCAAACATGGCAAGCCGATTCTGATTGCTACCGAACTTGCGGTAACTGATCCGGCTAACTCAGGTCCTGCATCTGTTCGAGAATCAGGTGCATACTGCTATCCAACAGGAGCACGTGCAGCGGCAAGCCTTGCCCATCTCTATGAATACGCCAAGTATCGGGGGATAGCTCAATGAACCTTCCCGATGATTCAAACAGTCTGCAGCGAGCACGCAAAAAGGTCCGTGTCGGATCCATTCGCGTAGTGAGTTCGCTGCTCGCATCGGTAACGCTCGTTGGTGCACTCACACTGGGGATTTCGTGGAAGTTTGTGCACAACGTTGCTCAAGCAGTTACTCCAATAGCAAGTAGCGCTGAGGTACAGACCCTGTCGGCTCCGATTATTAATGCGCGACGCAACCCGCAAACGCTTTCGCACGACGTTCGGTTCAGGTCGCTGCGTACGCAGTTGGCGACTTTGAGCAACAGGCTTCCAGCAGATTCCTGTCTCATTATTGATATTGAAGGAACACGTCTTGCCAGCGTTAACCCAGACCTTCCTCTTCTGCCTGCCAGCAACATGAAGGTTGTTGTCGCCATGGTTGCGCTCGACGTATTGACGCCGGATTTCGTTTTCAGCACCTCTCTCGTTGGGCAAGTAAATGGCAACGCAATTGAAGGTGACGCGTATTTAATTGGTGGAGGAGATCCGGTACTGGTAACTGGTAACTATCCAGCAACTGAGCCATATCCGACATTTAACTTCACGCGGTTAGAGAATCTCTTCGATGCGTTGGTAGCAAATGGCATCACTCGCATCACTGGCTCGATCGTTGGCGACGAATCGCGTTACGACGCGGAACGTTTCGCTCCATCGCTTGGACTCGGAATCAAAGGCACGGAAGTTGGTCCACTCGGTTCGTTGATGGTCAACGATGGAGTCGTTACTGGAAATCCGATTAAGCCCGATAATCCAGCGTTGGGGGCAGCCACAGAATTTACGAACACTCTGCAGAACAATGGCATTGCCGTATCTGGTACTCCAAAAGTTGGTCCATCTCCGCAATATTTACCCGTTATCGCAAAGATAGATTCATTGCCGCTATCT
>CANKUF010000100.1 GCA_947486675.1 Acidimicrobiaceae bacterium | reverse complement strand
GCACTTGGTTTTTGACGGAGCATTTACGAACACGAAGATGTTTTGGTGGCCAATTTCAGGATTGCAGTTTGGTGATTATGCATTGCCAGTGTTCGATCGTGGGCTCATCAACATTCCACTTGAAATAATTGGCGTGTTATTAATCTTGTGGACTCGTAAGCAATTAATCAATGATCAGGTTTCGCAGCCCTAATTGAGATAGTCGTTCTCGTTCTCGTAGTACTTGATTTCAATGACGTTCCCGCTTGGGTCCGCAAGCTTTCCGCCAATTTTTCCACTCAACTTCGCATCAGTTTGTTTTTCGGGTTCTGAAATCCATTGGTACTCAGATGCATTTATTCGATCAACTAAAACATTGAACTCTGACAATGAGGGGAGAACGACTCCAAAATGTCGGACACCTTGCTGGCTTCTATTCATTACTTCAAGTGGCCGCAATTGGAGAGTGAGCTGCATTCCGAAAAACCAGGCGTCGAACCAGTCTTCGCGTGTGCGACCGATTCGACAACCAAGTGTATGTTCGTAGAAATCTCGTGCAGCGTGCAGATCGTTCACTGGTAGCGACAGGTGAAGTACGGGTTGATCAGTCATTTATTGAGACTAACTTTTTGCACAACGCTTGAAAGTGACGGTGAGTTGGTCTGTAAGCGGGGTTCTGTAATCGATGATCATCCCTCTATGCAACCTACCCGTGGGTTGTTTGTTGCGAACAACAAACGAACGGACAGCTCATGCCCACTGCATGGTCTTGCTTCGAATGGTGGCCCCAAGCCACGCAAGTTGCCTCACGTGCTGGTGCGCTCTTACCGCACCGTTTCACCCTTACCTGTTTCACAATCTTGCGACTGCGCTCATCGGCGGTTTGTTCTCTGTTGAACCTTGCGTCAAGTTGCCCCGACCCGACTCTCGCCGGCACTCTGTCCTGTGAAGCCCCGACTTTCCTCAGGTAATGGTGCAAGCACCTTTACCCGCGATCATCCGACCTACTCACCGTCGAGGTAAGTGTACGGGCGAGTTATTGGCAGTCGACGAAGTCGTAGATCAAGCCGTTGAGGCTTGGTGTTTCAAGCGTCAAAGATGTCTTCACGCCTTCGGCGCTTGGTGCGCCAGCTTGCAACATCACGGTTCCAAGCGAACCGTATGCGGCTGGCACGGAAGCAATGTTTGGCTTGCCAGTGGCTGCATTGGTCGTTGGACCGACGGATGCGTATCCACCATTGAGCACTTGGGCAAGAACAACTGCATGACGCGCTTCATCTTGGGCTATTCGAATTGCATCTGCGCGAAGACTTGGGGCCGTAAGCGAAGCAACAACTCCTTGATATGTCTGCGTTGCAAGGTTCTCTAGAGCATGAGCAAGCGCGACAATGTCCTTGCTCAAGTCTGGGTTGTCCTTTGCGGTAATCAATGCAATCGCGGGCTGAATGTACAGAGTGTCAATTCGAGCGTTTGCGCACGTATGGGCTTTGCCGCCCAAGGCAACAACAAGTCCATTAACGGCATCGGCATGTGCTTGGTGGTCGTCGCGGAATCGTTTTACCGCATCAGTCAACTTCGCGTAGTCACCAGTCAGAAGACCGCCTTCAAGAACTGCGTTGTAGGTGTCGATGGCGTTGTACTCAAGCGAAGCAGCAGTGCGAAGTAGCACTACATCGGTGATGACGCCTTCTGGAAGCGCTGTTGTAGGAGTTACTGCACCTTCGCTCAGAATGTTTGCGCTCTGCACGACACCTGATTGCTTGCCACATGCTGCAAGAAATGCCGCGCCAAACACTGAAAGTCCGCTAACGCGGAGCGCATCACGACGTGAGATGTTGTTCATGGTGCCACCGTTGTTTCAGTTGTTGCCTCAGAGGCTTGAGCAATCTTTGGTGCCAATGAATTTGCACTTGAGTTAAGAGCTGAAGTGAGGCTGATTGCAGGAAGTGTTCCGAATACTGCAGCCATGCGTGCTTCGGTGGTGATGATGGAGGCAAGAATTCGCGCCGCATCCAAACCCCGCAACTGACCGAGTATGTCGGTGTTTGTCGCGGCCAACGTGTTCTCTAGTGATTGCAGCGCTGCATAAGCCGATTGGGCTGAGGCAAGTTGGCCAACGTGTGTTGAGTACAACGAATCGTTGCGCTTGTTTGTTGCTACTTTGCCGATGAGTCCGTTCATTGCCTGGGCGTACGAGTTGTGATGCTCGCCAAACATGGACAACATTGCCACTTCATCGTCAGAAAACTTTCCAGAATCGACAGCCTTTTTGTACAGGTCGCGTGCGGCTAGCTCAACACCTTGTGCGAACAGCAACAGTTGCTTATCGGCATCTGTTGGTTGTGCTGGTGGCGTGCTGCGCGGTAAGCGTGCTTGCGCGGTGGTCACGTGAATGTTCCTTTCCAAGTACTGACAAATTCTGCCCTAATGGGGCGCTAACAATCTAGAAGTCAAGAGCCGATAACTCAGGTATCCAACCTGATGCACGATTCAGAGCCTCGTTCCATTGTGCGCGGTCCAAAGCCTTATTTGGAGCCACAACAGCGGCAGGAGACCACGTGCTGACCGCTTCTGGAAGGGATTTCCACGTTCCCACTGCAACGCCTGCCAAAAATGCGGCACCAAGCGTGGTTGCCTCGGTGACGGGAGACACTTCGATGGTGCGCTGAGATGCATTGGCCAGCGCCTGCACGAAGGTTGGGTTCTTGCTCATTCCGCCATCAATGCGAACAGAAGTGGTGGTGAGTCCAGAATCTGTTTCTGCGGCTTCGATGAGATCGGTTCCACGATGCGCAATACCTTCAAGAACTGCACGAACGATGTGACTACGTGAAGTGCCACGAGTGATTCCAAACAGCGATCCTCGTGCGCCATAGTCCCATCGCGGAGTGCCAAGACCAAGAAGCGCTGGGACGTACACAACACCATCGGTCGATTCACATTGAGCAGCAACATCGTGGCTTTGTTGTGGAGTGTCGATGAGTCGCATGTCGTTGCACAGCCAGTCAATATTTGTTCCGGCAGAAAGCATGATGGCTTCGGCACCCCAATTCATGGAGTGTGCATCGCTGTAGGCAACGATGGGGAATGTTCCGCCTGTGCTGCGTTGCGCAGAAGTTGGTGCAGCAGAGCCAGTGAAAATATCGAGCATGCCACCTGTACCAAATGTGATTTTGGTTTTTCCAGGTTCGATACAGCCTTGACCGATAAGTGATCCTTGTTGATCGCCCACCATGCTGGCAATCGGTGGTGCTCCGTCGAGAGCCGTTGCGTTTCCAACAACCCCGCTGGATGTGATCACTGTTGGCAACATCGATTCATCCACGCCCATGAGCGACAGCGAGCGTTGTGACCACGACTGTGTGAGTGGGTCGAGCAAACCCGTTACTGCTGCATTCGAGTGATCGGTTACATGCAGTGCACCTTTTGACAACACGTAAGCAACCCATGTGTCAACAGTGCCAATGCGAATGTCGGCACCTGCAGGTATCGGATAGTTTTTCAACATCCACGAAGCCTTGGTTGCAGTTTGATTTGGCGCAAGTGTGAGGTTGTGTTCAATTTTTGCGGTGATGCATTCACCAACGGTGCGCAAGTCTTGCCACGACAGCGAAGGACCAATTGGTAAACCGGTGTTCGCGTCCCACACAACTGTTGATGCACGTTGCGTGGTGATTCCAACTGCATCAACTTTGCCGGCTTGTGCAAGCGTTTTGCTTGCAACTCGCAACACGGCATCGCGCATGGCCAGTGCATCAAATTCAACTAAGCCTGCAAATGGCGAAGTAGGCGAGCACAGTTCGTAGTTCAAGTGAGCAACACTTCCGTCGTTACGCACAACTGCTGCCCGAAGACCAGTAGTGCCTACGTCGATAACAAGAACGCTCACGGCCATACCGGCTTGCTGTTGTTTCGCTGCGAAGTGAGTCCAATTTTGCCTGGGTTCAACAGATCTTTCGGGTCTAGCGTGTTCTTTAGGCCCTGTAGCAATTGCATTACATTGCCAAGAGATTCCTGCATAAACCTGGCGCGATTAATGCCAATGCCGTGGTGGTGCGAAACACTTGCCCCAAGTTTGATGGCTTCGCGTTGACCGGCGTTCCACATAGCGATGTAGTGCTCTTCAACCGTGTCGGTTTTGTCGCCAGCAAAGGTGAAGTACAAGCAAGCGCCGTCTAAGTAGCTGTGCGAAAGGTGGCAC
>CANKUF010000099.1 GCA_947486675.1 Acidimicrobiaceae bacterium | reverse complement strand
AATGCTTCGATGATTCCGGCCAAATGCGCAAACGTAATTCCCTTGTCGACCACGATGCCTTCAATTTGGTGGAACACCGGCATATGCGTTGCATCTGGAGTGTCGCGTCGGAACACGCGGCCTGGCATGACTGCATAAATAGGTGGCTTCCACGTTTGCATGACGCGAATTTGTACAGGCGAGGTATGCGTGCGCAACAACACCGAATTGGGTTCTTGATCAGCAGATGCTGGTTCGATGAACATGGTGTCAAATTCGCTGCGCGCAGGGTGCGTCTTTGGCATATTCAGTGCTTCGAAGTTATAGAAATCGGTTTCCACCTCTGGGCCTTCGGCAACTTGGAATCCAAGACCGATGAACACATCTTCCAAACGTTGGGTCGCCTGAGTGACGATGTGCGTACTGCCCCGTCGCTTAGCGCTCACAAATTCAGATAGGTCCATTGCCTCTGATGCAACTTGCTGAGCGCGTTCCCCTGCGAGCAGAGACGACATGCGTTCGCTGATGGCTGCTTCAATGATTTGAGCGCAAGCGTTAATTGCCTGACCTGCCGATTTTCGCTCATCAGCATCTTGGATTTTGCCAAGTTGAGACCGCAACACCGTAAGCGCAGACTTTTTGCTCGCAAGCTCGGCTTGAACCGACCGCAACGCAGCAGCGTCAGACGCACCCTCGATGGCCGATAGAGCCCCAGTTTGGGCCTGCGAAATTTCGCTAGCAAGTGCGCTTGAAGATGACATTTCGTCTATTGACGCTAGTCGTTCCAGATTTTCTAAACGGGGTTAGTTTGCGTTGTCGCGCTGGTGAGCGACTTCGAAACACACCACAGTTGCCGCCATAGCGACGTTCAGGCTTTCACTTCGACCACGATGCGGGATGGTGATCCATTGGTCAACCAAATGGGCATCGTCCATGCCGTGCGCTTCGTTGCCAACGACGACGGCAATCTTGCCCGTAAGGGATGCCTGTGTAAACGGCACGCTTCCGCGCTGCTCATGCGACGAGGTGCCAACAATGGAGAACCCGGCTTCTTTGACTTCATCAATGGTGATGTCTTCGAACACGGGAATGTAGAACATTGATCCAGCCGATGAGCGAACGACTTTCGAATTAAACGCTTCTACAGTGCCCGGTGTAAGCACTACCCCAGAGGCACCGGCTGCTTCTGCAGAGCGGAAGATGGTTCCTAAGTTGCCAGGGTCAGAGATTTGATCGGCAATGACAATCCACTCACACGATGCCAGTTCTTCAACTTCTGAAACACGACGTTCAGCAATGGCAATAACTGGCTGTGGCGTGGTGGTGCTGGCAACTCGCTCGAGCACACCGTTTTCTAAATCGAATGTGCGACACGATGTTCCAAGAACGGCAATCCCGCCTGGTGCAATAAATTGCTCTTCAATATTCCAACCAGCGCTAATCGCTTCAGCAATGAGAACGTGGCCTTCGATAACAAACGCATTGTCCGTAATACGAGCACTGCGGCGCCCAAGAAGGCGCCGCAGTCTCTGAATTCGTGGATGTGAAAATCCGAGGCGTGCGTCGCTCAGACGAGCGCTCCCTTGGCTGTTTCTACCAACTTGGTGAACGCAGCAGGATCGTGAACTGCGAGGTCGGCCATGATCTTGCGATCGACGGTTACCCCAGCCTTGTTCAAGCCTGCAATCAGACGGCTGTAGCTGAAATCGTTCTGACGGCAACCGGCATTGATGCGCTGAATCCACAAGCTGCGGAACTCGCCCTTCTTTGCGCGACGGTCACGGAACGCGTATTGACCAGAGTGCAATACCTGTTCGTTTGCCGAGCGGAATGTGCGTGAACGGTCACCGTAGTAACCCTTCGCCTTTTCCAAAATTGCCTTGTGCTTCTTCCTTGCATGTACTGCGCGTTTTACACGTGCCATGTCAACATCCTTTCGTTAGTAACTACAAAAATTGAATTGAAATACCGATTTGATTTAGCGAAGACCGAGGCAGCGCTTGATGCGCTTCACGTCTCCGGAGTGAACATCAACACTTCCGTCCAAACGACGGGTGCGGGTTGATGGCTTGTGCTCAAACAAGTGCTGACGCATTGATTGCTGACGGCGCAGTTTTCCTGTACCAGTCAATTTGAAACGCTTCGCAGCGGTTTTTGATGTCTTCATCTTTGGCATGTTGTCTCCTGTTGCTTTCTGTACTTCTTAAATTTCGGTCGGTGCTTGCTCTTGTGCTGCCGGCTCCGGTGTTGCTTGCACAGCTGGTGCTGCTTGGGCTTGTGGTGCTGGTTTTGTTTCTTGCTTCTTTGGCGCCTTCTTTTCTGGAGAGAGAACCATGGTCATGTTGCGACCTTCAAGCCTCGCGTGTGTGTCCACCTTGGCTACTTGTCCCAACTGCTCGATAACTGCGTGCAGAATCTTGGTACCTAGTTCAGGGTGGGCAACTTCGCGACCGCGAAACTGCAAAGTGACTTTGACCTTGTGTCCCTCACGCAAGAACTCCTGCATGTGACGAACCTTGGTATCGAAGTCGGCTTTACCGATCTTTGGTTTGAACTTGACCTCTTTCATTGTGATCTGCACGGTCTTTTTGCGGGACTCTTTCAACTTCTGCGACTCTTCGTAGCGGAATTTGCCGTAGTCCATAATGCGACATACGGGTGGGTCTGCTTGCGAAGCGACTTCGACGAGATCGAGTTCTGCAACACGCGCTCTTTCGAGTGCGTCGGCAATGCTCACAATTCCAACCTGTGAACCATCTGCATCGACAAGACGAACTTCGCGTGCGCGAATTCGCTCGTTGAAACGTGGCTCATTTGTTGGCGGTGCTATGGCTTTACTCTCTTATGCAAGTGGCGTTGCCTCCTATTTGTGGAGGTGAACATGTCGAGAAGTCGGCGGGCACGGCAGAGCCGAAGCGCCCACAACGCATAGCGTCGCATCTTGCGCACTCGACCCAAACGCACTCGACAGCTGCTCGGCAACATTCACCGAATTACTGAAATCTGTGGTCAGGTGGAGGAAACTCGTTCCCCACTTGGCCTATTAGCGTAGCGGGGATGGCTGACAACCCAACTGACTACTTTCCTGACGATTTCGATGACAAGTTGCAAGACGCTGAAACCGCTCTTGCCGAGGCTCGCGCCCGATTAGCCCAGACGCCCGCCAATGTTGTGGTGGTCAACCACGTTATGGGTTTGTATGAACTTGCGGCTATCCATCTGTCGGCCAATCCTCCACGCTTAGTGGAATCGGCCCTGGCAATTGATGCCGTGGCATGTGTAGTGGAAGGTTTAGGTGAGCGTCTCGGTGAAGAATTCGTCACCCTCACTGAAGCTCTTGCCAATATTCGCTTGGCATTCGTGCAAATTAAAGGAAACGTTCAGCCCGATTAGCTCGGCAGTTTTTCAATTTCCGAAGCTTCGACAAGCCCGAAGCGATGGGCCACAACGAATGACACCGACTCCCCAATATTGATGTCTCGTGTGCCGTCCACGATTTCAGCGCAATGAAAGACAAATTCCTGTCCACCCGACCAGATCATTCCTAAACCACGATCAAAATCGAATTTCTCGACGTGGCCGAGCAATCGTCCGTCTGTTGAATTCGCAGCCGATTGATTCATATGCGCAGGCTATCTGTCGCTAAACACGCTTGTATTTGACAGTCGCGCCCCTCGTGCCCATTCGCTTGCCGAAATTCTTGGCTTTCCCTCTGGCTGAACTGTGAGGAGTTGAACTGATCCTTCTAGCGCTCCACCTAAAACTCTTCCGTCATGTACAGAAATAGACCCAGCAGAAAGTTGCTCAGATGCTCGACTCACTTCGTGCACCTTGAAACGTTTTCCGTCGAAAAATGTAAAGGCATTGCCCACACGAACTTGACGTGAAATTACATCTGGGCTTGACGACCAATCGATAGCGAGATCGTGTGCAGCAATTTTCCGAGCAACAACAACTTCTCCGACTTGTCCATGTTGCGAAGTCACGCCGTTACTACAGATATCGATCAGCAGCGGCAGCGCCAGCTGGCCAAGACGGTCACGCAGTGCCACTACAGAATCACCCTCGCCAATGGCACACGGCGTTGTTGCGAGTACATCGCCTGCATCGAGTTGTTCGACAACTTGGATGATGCACACAGCAGTTGCGCTGTCTCCTTCAAGAATCGCCCGCTCTACTGGCGCTGCACCTCTCCACTTTGGAAGCGCTG
>CANKUF010000098.1 GCA_947486675.1 Acidimicrobiaceae bacterium | reverse complement strand
TCATGACAGCATCATGGCCAGATTAAACGAAGTGGGAAGAGCATCGTGGGCACAAGAAGCGTGCGAGGAGCTTCGTACACGTCCGAATGGTCCACACGATCCAACCGATGCATGGTTACGAATTAAAGAAGTACGAACACTGAAGCCCGCTTCGCGGGGCGTTGCCCAGGCCGTAGCCCAATGGAGAGAACTCAAGGCAATGCAACACGACATGCCACCACGCCGTGTGCTTTCAGATATTGCTTTACTCGGAATATCACACGCAATGCCGCACACTGTGGCTGAATTGTCGTCCATTCGAGGACTTGAAAGTCGTCAAATAGGCGGACTCGTTGGACAAGAAATCGTTGACGCTGTGCAGGCCGGTCGCGAAATTGAAGCAAAAATCCCACACACCGATCACGACGACGTTGATAAGGAATTCCGTCCTGCGATGAGTTTGATTGCCGCATGGATTGGTGAACTCGCTCGCGAGCATCACGTTGATGCGACCCTGCTCGGTACCAGACAAGACATTATGGATTTGTTGCGTAAATCGAAGGACTCACGGTTATCCACAGGCTGGCGTGCAGAGATAGTCGGACGCGATATAGAAAAGATTCTCACTGGCGAGGCTGGACTGAGTTTTGATGGGCGAGGACGCCTTCGACTTTTACCAACAACCTTGCAATAAAGCCCATTTTGAGCCATTTCAACGGCTAGAGTCATCTGCGATGTTTATTCAATAGGCGGCTACCGAAGCGGTAGTCGTCCGAGCACAGTTCGGAGCCCCTGCCGTGAAGAAGGGTCGTCATCGTCGCTTTGAAGAAGCGCGCAGATTGAAGCAGTCAGGCCCTACGGCCGAAGATTTGGGTTTTGGTGGTCGTTCGCGCTCGCCGCAGACCGAAGAGGACGAGTACGCAGCCATAGCGGAACGCTATGGAGTGCGATTCGATGAGGACGAAGAAGAAAGCGAAGAGGAAGAGATTTAAATCAGCCAATACCGGCTTTTTCACATCACCCCCAACAAATGACACAACAATCAAATAATTTGCGCAATATCGCCCTAGTGGCGCACGTAGACCATGGCAAAACCACTCTTGTAGACGCGCTGTTGCGTAGCACCGGAACCTTTGCCGCCCACTCTGCAGTCGTTGACCGAGTCATGGATAATGACGATCAGGAACGCGAACGTGGTATCACCATTTTGGCTAAAGCCGCTCAAATTGAGTGGAAGGGCACCAAGATCAACTTGGTAGACACGCCAGGACACGCTGACTTCGGAGGCGAAGTAGAGCGAGCACTGGCTTTGGTTGACGGAATTTTGTTGCTTGTTGACGCCGCCGAAGGCCCATTGCCACAAACGCGTTACGTATTGTCGAAGGCTCTTGCCTTGGACCTTCCCGTCATTTTGGTGATTAACAAGGTTGACCGCCAAGACGAGCGTAAAGAAGAAGTGCTACTTGAAGTTGAACAGTTGTTTCTCGATCTTGCTCACTCGGACCATCACCTGTCTTTCCCTGTGTATTCAGCCGTTGCGCGCGAGAGCCGTGCAATGAAGGGTTTGGGTATGCCACCGATGGATACTGATTTAAGCCCGCTGCTCGATGCAATTGTTGAACACATTCCTGCGCCAACTAATGATCCAAACGCTCCGTTGCAAGCAATGGTGACCAACTTGGACGCATCGGACTATTTGGGACGACTCGCAATTGGGCGTGTTATTTCAGGTGTGCTGCGTAAGGGCGACAATGTCGCGGTTTGCCAGAAGCCAACAGAGGCAAATCCTGCACCGATTTTGAAGCGCAAGCTCAGCAGCCTGTTTCAGTTTTCGGGCATTGAGCGATCTGATGCAACCGAGGTTGTTGCTGGAGACTTGTTCATTCTTTCGGGAATTGAAGAAGTTGAAGTAGGAGACACCATTGCTTCTGTAGATAATCCGATTGCCTTGCCTCGCCTGGAAGTTGACCAACCAGTTCTACGCATGAGTTTTGGCGTCAATACATCTCCATATGCGGGACGTGACGGCAAGTACCTCACTAGTCGCCACCTTCGCGATCGTTTGAACAAGGAAATTCTTGGCAACGTGAGTATCAAAATTGCCAACACGGAAGTTGCTGAAGTGATGGAGGTTGCTGGACGAGGAGAATTGCAACTTGCAGTGCTCATTGAAAACATGCGACGTGAAGGTTTTGAATTGCAGGTAAGTCGACCTGAAGTAATCACCAAAGAAATCGACGGCAAGCGTCAAGAACCACTTGAAGCTGGCACGTGTGACGTTCCAGACGAATACGTCGGAGCCATCACGCAAGCACTTGCGCCACGTAAGGGCCGGATCACCGATCTGCGTCCAGGAGACCCTGGTCGCACCATTGTCAGCTTTGAAGCACCATCACGCGGTCTTATTGGCTTCCGTTCATTGCTTCTTACTGTCACACGCGGAACTGCGCTATTGCATCAGAGCCTTGCTGGCTGGATGCCGTGGTGTGGTGAACTTCCTCACCGCTTGGGTGGCGCAATGATCGCCGACCGCATGGGTTCAACAACTGCATATGCACTTGACAACTTGCAACTACGTGGAACCTTGTTCGTTTCGCCAGGTGACGATACGTACGAGGGCATGGTTGTTGGTGAAAATGCACGCGAAGACGAAATGGTCGTCAACGCAGTTCGCGCTAAGGAAAAAACCAACATTCGTACTCACAGTCACGACGATGGACCAAAGTTGGCAACTCCAGTAACCCACACGTTGGAAACTGCCATTGAGTGGATCGGCGATGATGAGCTAGTGGAAGTAACTCCACGCTTCATTCGAATTCGCAAGCGTTACCTCACGCTTGAAGACCGCCGTAAATACACGAAAAAGTCGAGTAACTAACTCTTCGCTTTTTTCATCTTCGGGTGCGCAACTGCAACCGAATTATCGCGCGACAGCGTTTCCACAATCATCTTGTAGATGGATGGACCAACGAGTTCAGTCAATTCGTCTTTGAGGTACTCGAACACGGGGTTTTTCCCGACGAATGCCTTCGAGTCATCGGTGCACCACCAATGGAAGTCATGTCCACCTTCACCCCAGTCGCGGCGTTTCCACTCACGAACGAATGACACAACATGGCCATCGTCTTCCGTGAATTCTTCAAGTCGCAACGGAACTTGCCAACATACGTCTGGCTTCCAGTCCATAGGACGTTCGCCGGCCTCGAGTGCTGCGATGTGAAATGCACAACCAAGTCCGCCTTCAAATGAGGCATCGTTGTGAAAGATACACACGCCGTTTACTTTGCGTGTGACGTCTGCTCCATCGCGTTCTTTACCAAGCCACTTTCCGTTCTTGCCACGATCCATGTTTTGCCATTGTGATGGCTTCAAACGAGCAACTGAACGTTTAACCGATGCGAGGTCTTTTTTGTCAATGAAGTGCGCTCCGTAACTGCAGCAACCGTGCTGTAATTTCGTCGCATCATCATCGAGTACACCTTTACAACCTGAGCCATAAATGCATGTCCAGTTTGATTTGAGGTATGTGGCGTCAATCATCCAGGTCTGATCCGAATTCGGATCAGAGAAGCTGACGTATTCATGGAGGTCTTTAGGCTTTGGCACGAGGGATAACGATAGACGAAGTACAGTTTCTATGTGGCATCCGTGGAAGAAATTGTGAGCAACCTACAAAGCGTCTCCGAAGACCTCGCCGATAAGGCGCTCGACGCCCTCAAGGAAGCTCATCGAGCCGGTGAAGCAAAGCGACCTGAGATCGAGCGTCAACTCACACAGGCCCGCAGGGCAGTAGAGAAGGCGATTGGCGTACTCAACCGGCTTGGTTGATTCGGTTAATCACATCGCGCAAACCACCTAGGTCGTTGCGAACGAATTCAAACCTCAATCGAGCCTTGTCCAAGTTGTCGGCATTGTTCACTTCCTGCGGCGTGGCATCGCAGATTTCAAATCTTCCCTGCTTGCACAGGTGTGCGAAATCGGCATTCAGGGCATCTAAGTCAGCACCACTGATCTGTCGATTCATACGAATAATGAGATATTTTCCGACGAAGCGGACCGAGTGGAAAACTTTATAAAAGTCGACAATCTCCTGCACAGCATCGGCCGTTGACTCGCATACTCGGTACAACGAAAAGTCTGACGCCGAAATCAGACCGCGCGGAAGAAGTTGAGCCCGAATGAATTCATCCATGGTGCGCCAGAAATGATCAC
>CANKUF010000097.1 GCA_947486675.1 Acidimicrobiaceae bacterium | reverse complement strand
CTGCTGATTTTGACTTGCTGAAGATCAGCGAGAGTCTCACTGTGTCACCAACTGAGATTGCAGATGCAATTCATCATCTAGACAACTCATACCTTGTTATCCAAGGTCCTCCTGGAACGGGAAAGACGTATTCATCGGCAAACGCCATTCTCGAATTAGTAAAGCGCGGACATCGCGTAGGCATTACCGCTAACACCCACGCTGCAGCGCATCAATTGCTCAGTGAAATAGCTCGTTTTGCTACTGATCACGGGTTCACCCAGGACTCTCCAGTTCGTATTGCAGTAAAGCCCAAAGAGGGCGAAGTGCAACCAACTTTCACTCAGGTCGGGGTTGACGTCAAATTTGTTAAGGATGCTAAAAAGATTGCGGCAACACTAAACGACTTCAACATCATCGTTGGCACCAGCTTCTTGTTCTCCAACGCGGCAATGCGCAGTTCCGTAGACACGCTCATTATTGACGAAGCTGGGCAACTTTCACTCGCCGACAGTTTGGCGGTTTCACTTGCAGCCCGAAATACTGTTTTGGTTGGTGACCCACAGCAGTTAAAGCAACCAACTCGCGCATCGCACCCAGGCACCTCTGGGCTTTCTGGGCTCGAGCACATCAACCAAGGGCACGATGTTGTTCCTGCCGAGTATGGAATTCTGTTGCGCATCACTCGTCGCATGCACCCAGAAATCGCCAAGTTCATTTCCGAACAGGTGTACGAAGGAAAACTTGAAGCCGACCCACCATGTGCAAATCAGCGCATCGGCGAAGGTGGTTTGGTCAGCGGTTCAGGCTTGTATTGGCTGCCAGTTCAACATGAAGGCTGTTCCGTACGCAGCGTTGCTGAAGTTGCGTCTGTCGTCAAGATCTATGCGTCGGTATTGGGAAAGCAGTTCACTGACAAGCATGGCAACACTCGCCCAATTGAACCTCGCGACATCTTTGTAATTGCGCCATACAACGCCCAAGTTCAAGAGTTACGCAGACAACTGCTGGCTAATCCAGTCGCGGTCTCATTTGGTGTCACTGAAGATTCATTACGCCAACGTGTAGGCACCGTCGATAAAGCACAAGGCAGCGAAGCCCCGATTGTGCTGGTGTCGTACACAAGTTCCAGCGCTAACGACATACCTCGCAACTTCGAATTTCTGTACAGCAAGAACCGATTCAACGTTGCGGTTAGCCGCGCTCAAGCAATCACTGTTGTCGTGGCTTCACCAGAGCTGCTGAATGTAAATTGCAAAACAATCGACCAGGTGCGACTCGCAAATATGCTGTGTCGCTATGTCGAAATGGCTACTCCACTAACGATTGTCGATTTTGCACAACCATCGCCTATTTAGTGATACGAACCGTGTCGTAATCGCCAGTCTTCACAAACTCAACGGTTACTCCGCGATAAGTGACTTTGTCTCCACTAATCAGTAGGTCAAACGGACGTGATACACCGGCGGGAACAACATGGTCTGCCCATTTCTCACCTCGATCACTATCAATAATTCCATCAGTTCCGACATAACGGTTGGTGTCTGATGTTGTGTCAATCCAATAGACGGAAACTCCATACGAGGCAGTGCCTGAACCGCCAGATTGCCGTCCGTAGTCCGCATCAAGCATTCGCTTACCCCAACCCTCTGCACGATGAGATTCAATAACAACAGCATTGGTATCCGAGATGGGAACAATCACCCCACGCGGCCCACGTTGCAATCGTTCAAGCGGAATGAGGGTAATCTCCTTGGACTTTTCTTCAATGGGCATGCAATACAACTCATCGCTTCCCATCCATCCAGTGAAAAACGTGTCCCACACGTTGAGCATGACTGAACTGCCATTTTGATTGTCCATGATGCTGATGCTTGATCGCGGAGCGTGTCCTGCAAGACCCATTGGGTGACCCCACTCATGAATCCAAAAACTCCACAGGTCAAAACCACGATCGTAGAAATATTCAGATCCACCAAACAGGTTTTTTACAGGGCCTTCGTTTGTTTCAACACGCCAGTTCGCCATTCCTAAATCGGGTGAAACAAGTTTGATACTTCGCGGAAACAACACGAATACAAAGTCTGAGTTAGTGAAGTCCACGACGGGGTCAGCAATTGAAACCACTTCTTGAGCCATGGGCAACACCGTTTCACGGTCGCCCTTGCGCAATCCATAGCTTGGAATTGTTTTTGACATCTGAAACCACTGTTTTGGAAACTGCCAATTAAATGACAAGGCCCCATTAGATGTGAATGCAAACCACTTATTGAATTCGGCAATGTCTTTTTCTGCTGCAACAAGTTCGGCAGCAGTGCCTAAAGCATCCGGAAATTGAATTGCGAGCAGTTGAACATTTACCCGACCAGATGTCGGCAATGTTGGTGTTCCGTAGCCATCGCCTCGTGGGAACCCCACATTCCATGGTTGATACTTCTTTACGCGTGCCTCGCGAAGTCTGCATGCGGCTTGATCGCTTCCTCCGGCTGGCATCGTTGGTAGCGGGTCACGCGCAGGCAATGTGGTTGTGGTTGTGGTTGATACAACCGTCTTATTTGAAACCCAAACAAGTCGCTTCCCCACTTTTTTACACGCCTGCTTTTGCTTTTGGAATGTGCGTGTTGCGCCTTGCTTTTTGCAGGCGGTGCTTGAAACTTGAACCTCGGGAGTTTTCTGCATCTCCTGAGGTGCCACTTCGCTTGTCAGGGGCAGTGAAGGCACCACTGAAAGGATGACCGATGCCCCAGCGGTAGCCATTTGGCAAAGAATGCACATGTCTGAAGATTACTGCTTGACAGCCAAAGCACGCCCTGTGTAATAGTTGGTCTTTCACTTGCCGTTTACTCGGCCAATTGCACACATCTTCCCTGAACAGCCAACTACAACGGGGAAAGTATGCCACCAGAATTTCAACCTGAAATACCAATGTATGGAGCAATTGTGAATACACACGCAAGTGATCGCGGAAACGAACCAGTGACATGGAATCAGTTTCATACATTCGCGAATCAAATGGACGCACGTTTCGTTGCAATAGAAGCACGGTTCAATGAAATGGACGCTCGTTTCATTGCAATTGAAGCACGGTTTAATGAATTAGACGCAAAGATAATTGCTCTGCGGGGTGAATTCCTTGAGTTCAAGGAAGAGATGCGGCTTGTTCCAGTGAAAATTGCCGGCTGGGTTGCCGGTGCCATGATCGGTTCAGCCAGCGTTATCTTTGGCGGTTTTCAACTATTGCGCGGTCTGCTCTAGACCCCAAAGTGGTCTAACCTCTGCTCAGCACTACTGCTGAAAGGGGAATATATGACAATGGTGTCATATAAGAACTACTCGGCACTCGAAGCGGCAGAACTTCGCGTACGCGAAGCCGGCGAGTGGTTGAAGTTGGAAGATGGCCTGATCGAAACGATCGTCGCACCACGAAGAATCATCGAGGTGGCAATTCCATTTCGACGAGACGACGGTTCGCGAGATCAACTCACCGGTTGGCGTGTGCATCACAACACCACACGAGGCCCGGCCAAGGGTGGAATTCGTTATCACCAAGAAGTCAATCGCGAAGAGGTAATCGCTCTCGCTATGGGCATGTCGCTAAAGACTGCGATAGCGAACTTGCCACTTGGTGGAGCAAAGGGCGGCGTCTGTTTCAACCCGAAGGATTATTCCATAGGTGAAATTGAACGAATTACTCGTCGTTACGTTTCGGAAATCTCTTCATTCCTTGGACCAGACAAAGACGTTCCTGCACCAGACGTTGGAACAAACTCGCAAATTATGGCGTGGATCATGGACCAATATTCAACTGGCGTGGGTCACGCAACTCCAGGCGTTGTAACCGGAAAGCCAATTGAACTTGGTGGTTCACTTGGTCGCGAATCTGCAACCGGTCGCGGCGTTGTTGAAGCTGCAGCGCTGATGCTTGGAAAAATGGGAACTTCGTTGCAAGGCAAAAAGATTGCCATTCAGGGTTATGGACAAGTTGGTTCATGGGCTGCACGACTTGCCGCAGCGCGCGGAGCACTCATCGTTGGGTTGTCCGACGTTGGCGGAACCATTCATTCAGCCGGCGGGCTCGACCTTGCAGCGATTGACAAAGCATTCCGCGAAGGCGCACGAAGTGTGTGCGATACCGGCGTGGGCGAAGTTGTTGCACGAGGTGTTGCTGGTTCAACTGCTGTTTTCGCTCTTGACTGCGACATCGTCATGCCATGCGAGCTCTGAG
>CANKUF010000096.1 GCA_947486675.1 Acidimicrobiaceae bacterium | reverse complement strand
TAGAAACCGCAGTGCGCTGCAAATCGGCAGGACGTGCAGAGATCTTTCGAGCCTTCACCGTCGTTCCTGCAGCGAGTTGCTTGAACAATTCCTCGACTGCAGTTTGCACTCCGGTTCCAATATTGATGAGTAAACCATCTCCACGATTTTGCGCGCGCACTAATGCATCGACCACATCATCAACATAGACAAAGTCTCTCGTTTGCTTGCCGTTACCAAAGATCTGCGCGTCCTCGCCTCTTAGAATTGCTGCCGCAAAAGCCGCAACGACACCATCTTCCTCGCGCTGCCGCAACCCATACACATTCGTCGTTGCCAGCACGGTGTATTCAATTCCGTGTTTCTCGCGGTAGACGCCAAGTAGATCAACCAAAGTTTGTGCCATTACGTGTGGCACGCCAATGGCATCGTTTTTCCTTCCCTCCTTAACCGGAAGATGCTTTGCATTAACTTCACCGTAAATCAGACCGGCAGCAATGCACACCACCACTTTTTTCACACCATGGTTTCGCGCAGCCTCCAACACCGACAACAACATGGGAACCGCTCGCATGACCGACGAATTCTCTGAAGCCTGAGGCGCTAATAGCGCGAAGTGGTACAACATGTCGGGGTTGCGAAGCCCAACGAGTTCTGCAAATTCAAGACTTGTTACATCAAGATGATGAAACCGCAGTTGCCCGCCCATTGCGCGTGCATCAGCAAGATTGGCTAACGAGCCAGTAGAGAGGTCATCAACCACTTCTACGGCATGGCCATCGGCAAGCAGACGTTCAACGAGATGTGACCCAATGAAACCTGCTCCGCCACACACCATGACGGATGTGGTGGCCATAACTAAGAAATCTCTCCCTCGGGGAAACGACCGCCCGTGGATACTTGACCGGACTGCACAGATCCTGTTGGACCAACAATGCAGTCAACAATTTGGGCATCGCTACCAACGTTGCCCATCACGATGGATCGTTCAACAATTGCACCACTGCCGATGACCGCACCAGTCAACAACACCGAATTGCTGACTTGCGCATTCTCGCCAACACTCACCTGCGCCGAAACAACTGCGTCACGAACGACAGCGCCTCCTGAAATCACTGCATTTGCATGCACGGCGGCATCTGCAGGATTACGCAATTGCGCAGCAATGTCACAGTTTGCTTGTACATAGGTGTCTGGCCTACCTGCATCAATCCAATAATCATGTGTCGCCATGGCAAACAGCCCGCCCTCGGCTACGAGCTGCGGAAAAGTTACGCGCTCAATAGAGAGTTTTTCGGTGCCAGGCATGAGTGCAAGCGTTGACTCTTCCATCACATACGTACCTGCGCTCGCAAAACGACTTTCTGTTTCTCCGGGTTGTGGTTTTTCAACAAAACGAAGCACTCGCCCATCTGCATCTGTTTCAACAATTCCGAATTGCGATGGATCATCTACGGGCGTAAGTGAAATTGTTGCTTGTGCGCCACTACGACGATGGAAAGCAACCAGATCTGCAACGTTGAGATCGGTCATTACATCGCCGTTAGCAACAATGAATGTGCCAGTAATACCTGCGGCACGAGCAGCGAACCCAATTGCTCCTGCAGTGTCAAGTGGAGTTGACTCGACGGCGTATGTCATTCGAACATCGCCACACATGTTGTCTGGAAACTCGGCAAAAAATGGTTCGGGTTTAAACCCAAGCGCCAACACAACATCGGTCACTCCGCCTTCGGCTAATCGATTCACCAGTCTGCGAATCATCGGCACATGTGCAACCGGCAACAATGGTTTTGGAATTGAATAGGTAATTGGCCTCAGCCGAGTACCAAACCCTCCGACGAGCACGACTGCGTGCATCGCGAGTGAACTATCCCTGATAGTCCGCGAGGGAATCTGCGACAGCAGGACGAGGTACTTCAACCCCGTCTGGAGCAAATGACAACACCACCGTCATCTGATTATCAATCTTTACTCCGCCAAAACTAGCAATTGACAACTTTGATTCTGCAGAGCCGCTCTCCCAAACATGAACGCTAATTTTTGCGTCTTTGTCTGCGCACTGTGTATCTACTTCAGAGATTTTCGTTCCGTCTGCAAGCGTAATTGAGTCGTCAGTAACGGTCATTCCGTACAAGCCGAAAATCGTGTCGAGTTTTGCTTTGCGCTGACCTGCAAGTGCTTGAGGCATCCAACCCACAATTCCATCACCGATAATTGATGCAGGTACTTCTGTCGTGACAGCAGCAAATTTGTCGGTCGGATTCAGCGTGGCGGCATCTGGTTGATTCAAATCTGTTGCAAGTGCATCGCAGTTAAAGAATGCGAATGCGGTTGCATATTTTTGCTCTGCGGTGACCGTTGCATCAACTGCAGTTCCACCCTGTCGCGCATAGGCAATAAGCACTGCACCAAGCACAAGAACAACGAGTACGACGGTTGGGAAAACTGACCCACCCTGAAAGCGGACCTTTTTGCCTTTGCCCTTTTCTGCAAGACGGGCGATTTTTTTTGCTGATGATGTGCGTGCCACGAGGACTAGAGGTTATCGGTTAGCGAGGAAAATTGCCTCGTACTGAGCAGCCACCGAAGCAGGCGATGCATGGGTTTCCACCCACTTTCGACCTTTGGCCCCCATCTCGGAAAGTTGATCTCGATTACTGATCAACTGACCAAGAGCCTCAATAAATGCTGGGCCATTATCGGGATTCACAGCCACACCTGCCCCAGATTGTTGCAACATATTGGGAATTTCGGTGTTGGGGTCGATGGCTGCAAGCATCGGCCGACCTGCGGCAAGTATTGAATAGGACTTTGACGGCACGCTCACCGAAGCAAGCCCGGTGCGCAATGGCACAAGATGAATATCTCCCGTTGCAAGAACTTCAGACAATCGCTCAATCGGTTGATAATCACCGAAATGTACGTTGGCCAACTGTGCGCAATCTTCTTGCAGTTTCTTACGCGCTGCCCCATCACCGTTGATGACAAAAGCAATTTTGGGAAACTTGGCTGCAGCTTCGACAACCAAATTCAATGATTGTGAGAAACCGACATTGCCTGCATACATCACTACCAACTGATCGCCAATTCCAAGTTCATTGCGGTAGGCGGTCATCCTGTCCTGGGGTGTAATTGCAACAGTGTCAACAAAGTTGGGAATGACGTGCAATCGATCGTGATATTTCGCATCGATCTTGTTGGCGATATTGATTCGTAGGTCTTGCGAGAGCAACACCACTGCATCTGACCGTTTGTAGCTCACACGCTCCAGCCATTTCGCTGCAGCGATGATGTTCTTGTTTGAAATTGCACCAGTCTGGATCGCGGCATCAGGAAACACGTCTTGAATGTTGAACACCAACGGAGCCCGACGAATGATTTTGGTGAACCATCCCGTTAGCCCAAGCGTGAGCGGCGGCGACATAGCCAACACTCCGTCCACTTTGAACGGAAAACCATCTGCATGCACACTACGAATTCCAACTGCGTAGCTAAAAGCAAGAAAGCCAATTGCGCGACGCAACAAATTTGATTTCGATTTTCCTGGAAATGGATGCACCCGAATGATTGAACCCCACTCAGTTTTTTCGGTGCGCCACAACCTGCCACCCCATCCGGGTTCAATTGCATGATTGCGATACCACGGCAACGAAGTAACTACATGCAGTTCGTGTCCCCGTGCTGCTAGCTCGGTCACAATTCGCGTCATGACCACACCTGTTGGGGCTAAATCTGGGGAAAAGTGCGGGCACAGCACTACGAGCCGAAGTTTGTTACTACTCACTTTTGAACCGTCGCAAGAGTTTTCTCATAGGCAATCACCAAGTCTTGCGCCGATTTGGCTGAAGTGAATTCTTCTGCACGGCGCAACCCATTTTTCACCAGTGTGGATCGTTGCAGGTGAACTGAGTTCAGTGCGCCAGCCCACGCTTCTGAGGTAAGCGGAAGAACAAGACCTCCATCGCCAATTACTTCAGGAAGCGATGCGCAATCGCTGGAAATGACCGGCGTACCAAGCGCCATTGCTTCAAGCACTGGCGCACCAAAGCCTTCGTACTTGCTTGGAAAAACTAACGCTTCGGCCATTGCAATGAGGCCGTCGCGATCGGCTGCATTCACACGTCCAGAACGGACAACCTTGTGCGAGATCTGCAACTCAGCAATCAGCGATTGAATGTGTGACTCAGCCAGTCCATTGCCCCCGACCATCACCAACTTCACGTCTTCATTGCGCCATT
>CANKUF010000095.1 GCA_947486675.1 Acidimicrobiaceae bacterium | reverse complement strand
GTCTACGAACAACAACACGGCTTGGTTGCGTACGTCGCGGAAATACTCGGCCATGGTAAGTGCCGAAAGTGCAACGCGAAGTCGAACTCCAGGTGGTTCGTCCATTTGACCGAACACGAGAGCTGCCTTTTCGAACACTCCCGACTCTTCCATTTCCATGCGCAAGTCGGTGCCTTCACGTGTGCGCTCGCCTACTCCGGCGAACACTGACACACCACCGTGGTTTGAGGCCACGCGGTTAATCATTTCGGTAATGAGAACGGTCTTACCTACACCTGCACCACCGAACAAGCCGATTTTTCCACCAGCGAGGTATGGGGTGAGCAAGTCGATGACCTTAATTCCGGTTTCAAACATGCGACGGCTTGGCTCGAGAGCTGCGAAGTCTGGTGCTGGACGGTGAATGTCCCAACGCTCAATGTCTTTGAAGTCGTCGTTGTTTCCATCGAGGCAATCGCCCCACACGTTCCATACGTGACCAAGAGTCTTGTCGCCTACTGGCACTTGAATGCCGTGACCCGTGTTGCGCACTGGGGTACCGCGGCGCAAACCGTCGGTTGGCTTCATGCACACAACGCGCACTCGGCTGTTGCCCAATTGCTGTGCAACTTCAGCCAACACCTTGACGTCTTTGCCGTCAGAAGTGATGGTGAATTCCAGCGCTTGGTTCAGCTCTGGCAATGATCCACGTGGAAACTCCACGTCGATTACTGGTCCTGCAATCGCGACGACCTTTCCGTCTTTCAATGCAGTTGATGATGTTGTGCTCATAATGTGCTCCTATTTCTCAAACTATTAAGCGGACTTGCCAGAGCCGAGTGCTTCAGCGCCGCCCACAATTTCCATAATTTCTGTTGTAATCGAGTCTTGACGCGCACGGTTCATAATGCGCGAGAGTGTCTTAATTAGTTCTTCTGCGTTGTCGGTTGCCGACTTCATTGCGCGCTGACGTGCTGCGTGCTCACTTGCTGCTGCGTTAAGCAATGCTGCATACACGCGCGCTTCAACGTAACGAGGCAACAACGATTCGAGAATGACTGATGGATCTGGTTCGAACTCGTAGTCACTGTTTGCGGCCGACTTGCCGTCGCCACCTTCAACAACTTGCTGATCGAGTGGAACGAGTGGACGACGAACAACTTCTTGGGTTCCAGCAGAAACGAAGCGTGTGTAGACAAGCTCAACGCGATCAACGATTCCCTTGACATACAAATCAACGACATATTCGCCAATTGCTTTTGCATCTACATAACCAGGTGCATCAGAAAAGCCGGCAAAACCAGTGCCAAATTTGTATCCACGGAAACGGAAGTAACCCTCGGCCTTGCGACCAACTGGAACAACCAAGTAGTCCTTGCCAGCAAGAACGTCGGCCTTCACTTCACCTTCGGTTGCACGCAACACACCAGAGTTATAACCACCACACAAACCGCGGTCAGCAGTGATGGCCACGTAACACGTGGTCTTAATTTGCTCGCGAGTCTTCAGGAATGGTGATTCGCTTCCGGCACCGCTTGCAGCCAAGTCTTTGACCACTTCAGTAATGCGCTCGGAGTACGGAACAGCGGCAATTACACGTTGCTGGGCTTTGACGATGCGCGAAGCAGCGATCAACTCCATTGCACGTGTAATTTTCTTCGTCGCCTGCACGGAACGAATTCGTCCGCGCAGAATACGCTCTTGACCGCCAGCCATCTAATTACTCCGTTGCGAGTGTCTTGGCGCTTGCAGCGTCACCAACTTCGCCAGCAGATGTGGCGGTTGGATCAGCGCTTGCCGATGCGGATGAAGTAACGAATGCAGCCTTGAATGCCTTCACAATGTCGGCGAGATCCTTTGGCACGTCAGCCTTAGGGTCTTGACGAATTCCTGCCAACACTGATGATTGACGGGTGCGCATGTGATCGAGAAGTTCGTTCTCGAAACGGCGCACGTCGCCAACTGCAATGTCGTCCAAGTAACCCTTGGTACCAGTGAAAATTGAAACTACTTGTTCTTCAACTGGCATTGGGCTGTTGAGTGGTTGCTTCAGCAATTCCACCAAGCGGTAACCGCGCTCGAGCTGTGCCTTCGAAATGGCGTCGAGTTCAGAACCGAATGTGGCGAATGCTTCAAGTTCACGGAACTGCGCAAGGTCGAGCTTCAGTGTTCCTGAAACGCTCTTCATTGCTTTGATCTGTGCAGCACCACCTACGCGCGATACCGAGATACCTACGTCTACTGCTGGACGAACACCCGACTTAAAGAGGTTGTCTTGCAAGTACACCTGGCCATCGGTAATCGAAATCACGTTGGTTGGAATGTAAGCCGATACGTCGCCAGCCTTGGTTTCAATTACTGGCAATGCAGTAAGTGAACCTGCGCCGTTTGCGTCGCTCAACTTTGCAGCGCGCTCAAGCAAGCGGCTGTGTAGGTAGAACACGTCTCCTGGGTATGCCTCGCGACCTGGTGGACGACGAAGGAGCAACGACATCTGACGGTAGGCCTCGGCCTGCTTCGACAAGTCGTCGTACACAACAAGTGCGTGCTCGCCGTTTTCCATCCAGTGCTGACCCATTGCGCAACCTGCATATGGTGCCAAGTACTTAAACGGTGCTGGGTCAGATGCTGGTGCAGCAACAACAACGGTGTATTCAAGTGCTCCGTATTGGCGAAGTACTTCAACAGTTTGTGCAACGGTCGAGCCCTTCTGACCAATGGCTACGTAAATGCACTTCACGCCAAGTCCACGTTGGTTAATGATGGTGTCAATTGCGATAGTGGTCTTGCCGGTCTTACGGTCACCAATGATGAGCTCGCGCTGTCCGCGGCCAATTGGAGTCATCGCGTCAATCGACTTGATTCCTGTCTGCAACGGCTCGTGCACTGGCTTGCGACCCATGATTCCTGGCGCCTGAATTTCTACACGGCGTGAAATTGAACCAACGATGTCACCCTTGCCGTCAATTGGTGTGCCGAGTGCGTTCACTACGCGACCCAACATTGCGTCGCCAACTGGTACCGACAAAATGTTGCCGGTTGACTTCACTGGCTGACCTTCTTCAATGTGGTCGGCGTCGCCAAGAATTACGGTACCGATTGAGTCTTCGTCGAGGTTCAATGCGAGACCAACGATTCCGCCTTCAAACTCGAGCAATTCGTTTACAGCGCAGTCTGGCAAGCCGCTTACGCGGGCAATACCGTCACCAACTTCTGTCACGCGACCAACGGTGCGTGCTTCGGTTGACGACTGGAAGCCATCGAGACTCTTATTAATCGCTGCCGCAATGTCACTTGCGGAGAGTGTTAGATCAGCCATGTGTGTGTCCTTTCAGAACGAAATCAGATTCGGGTCTTCAAATTGTCGAGGCGGGTGCGAACAGTGTCGTCAATAACTTTGTCGCCAACTGTGGCAACGAGTCCACCGATGACGCTTGGGTCAACAACAACTTTCAAGTTCACTGTTTTTCCAGTTGCCTTGCTGAGCGCTGCAGCCAAACGAGTTTGCTGATCGTCAGTCAACGCAATTGCGCTGCGTACTTCAGCGAGATCTTGATTGTTGCCAGCAGATGAAAGTGCAATGACTTCATCAAATACTGCAGGCAGTTCGCGAACCTGGCCACTGGCAACGATCATCGAAACGATCTGCACGGTTGCGCGGTTTGCACGAGTACCAATCAACTGCTCAACAACTTGCAAGCGACGCTCGGACGGAATGGTTGCATCGCCTAAAACGTTGCGCAACTCATCGCTCGACTCGTACGCGCGTGCAACTGCATACAGCTCATTGCTAATTGCATCGGCGGCACCTTCGGCTTGCGCAATGGCAAACAATGCCTGTGCGTATGCCTTTACTTTTGCGTTACTCATCGCCCTGCTCCAACCTTCGAAATGAAGTTTTCTACGAGGTCCTTGTGGATCTGATCATTGAGCGTTGCAGCAACCACGATTGGCGTTGCACGCGATGCAAGAACTGAAATTTCATTACGCAGTTCGTCTGATCCGCGTCCACGTGCAGCAGAAATTTCTGCTTCTGCTTTCGCTTCAAGTTCAGCAATTTCTGCAGTCATGCGTGTGCGTCCTTCGGCCAACACTGCAGATGCTTGTGCGTCTGCTTCGGCCAAAATGCGTGCGCGCTCTCCCGCAACATCACCCAATGCTTTACGAATATTCTGAGCATCGCTTTCTGCAGTGACCTTTGCGGCTGCCGCATCATCGAGCTCTTTCTGAATTTTCTCCGTACGAGCCGAAAAGCTCTTCTTGATCATTGGTCC
>CANKUF010000094.1 GCA_947486675.1 Acidimicrobiaceae bacterium | reverse complement strand
ACTGGTTTCACGCTGGAGATATGAATCCATTCACGCCATGATCCGCTTGCTCGATTCGGTGATTGACGAGTAATTGCCTAAAGTTTGAGTACCCAAGGAGATACGCATGATTCACGAAGTGATTGAGAAATGGCACCTACGCATGGAGGGTCAACTTTCTGGCGGTCTTGATGAATTGCTGGACGACAATGTGGTGTTCATCTCTCCCATCGTGTTCACGCCACAAGAAGGCAAGGCAATTACCAAGTTGTACTTGCAGGCTGCAGGACAAACTTTGCCGGGAGAAAAGAAATCGTCAGGCACACCTACCAGCGACGACAAATCATTTCGTTACATCAAAGAAGTTCTCAGTGGCAGCACCGCAGTGTTGGAGTTTGAGACTTACGTTGAAGGTAAATACGTGAACGGAATTGACATGATTACGTGCAACGAGCAAGGAAAGATCATTGAATTCAAAGTGATGATTCGACCATTGCAAGCAGTCAACCTTGTACACAAGCAAATGGGCGAAATGCTCGAACGTATGAAGCCTTAGCGAAGTAACCTGTCTGCATGAGCCCACATGATGAAGACCACTCCAGTCACCGCATCGGATTACTCCGCGCAATAGTGCTGGGTGCCAACGACGGCATTATTAGCACTGCATGCCTGGTACTTGGTGTAGCTGCAGCCACAGCAGAACGCTCAACGATTCTTACGGCTGGCATGGCAGGACTTGTTGCCGGTGCGGCTTCAATGGCGCTCGGCGAATACGTCTCCGTCAGTTCACAGCGTGACTCCGAACAATCCGACATTGCCAAGGAAAAGTGGGAGCTCGAACACACTCCAGATATCGAGCTTGCAGAACTTGCTGGCATCTATCGCAAGAAGGGACTACCGCAGGCTCTTGCGCAGGAAGTTGCAGTGGAGCTCACCAAGCACGACGCTCTTAAGACCCACCTTGCAGAAGAGCTTGGTATTCATGAAGCAACGAGGGCTCGCCCAGTGCAAGCAAGCGTTGGTTCGGCTGGATCATTCGCCGTTGGTGCTGCAATTCCGCTTATCGCTGTCGCTCTCTTCACCGAGGCCATGCGTTTCACTGGCACCATCGCCATCGTTGTGCTCTCTCTTGTTGCTTTGGGTGTTTCAAGTTCCAAATACGGTGGGGCAAGACCTGCTCGACCAGTACTCCGAGTAGTCATTGGCGGCCTTGTTGCCATTGCCGTCACCATGGCAGTTGGCAAGTTGTTCGGCGCTGCTGTCGCCTAGAGGCGTTTCACTGAAACAACGCACACTGTTCCGCTGACTAGCGAAACGGTTTCTGCATCACAATCCAGAATTGAGTCATGGGGCTCGAGATCAATAGTTGAATCTCCGCACTGCACCTGTGCGCTTCCACCAACAGCAACGACGATGCTGGCGACTTCGAGTGGGCCCACTTCTGAAACAATCGCCATCTCTCCGTCAGCTACTTTTCTTCGAATCATCAAGTTGATGTCCAAAATCGGGCCATCTGTGAGCATTGCTTCGGTTATTGCATCACCTCGGAACCGCACCACTTGCATTGGTAAGCACTGCAGTTTCTTGCGGTCTACTGACATCAACATGCCAGCACCCTCAACTACTGCCAGAGAGCGATTTACACACTCGATGCGCGAGAAAGGTCCATCTTCGTTTACCGGCGCCATGGCAAGACGCCATGTCCACTCCCCTAATTCATTACGATCGCTCGCTATTTCATAGCTTGTTCCACCACCGTTGGCCCATGGCATAGGAGTGTGTTCGCTACTTCGTTGAATTCGCACTCAGGCAAACTACACCGCCTATGGTTTGACCATGGAACACACGCCAAATACTGAATGGGTTCGTCCGGTTGTCCATTTTGAAATTGAAGCAATCGACGAAAACGTCTTGATTCCCTTTTACAAAGAAATGTTCAATTGGGATATTGGCGGTGGGCCAATCCATCGCATCCCTGCAGGAATAGGTGGACCAGAAAACGGAGTTGCTGGACACATTCGCAAAGGTAAACGCAGCGGAATATCGCTTTTTATCCAGGTAAAGAATGTTGAGCGTTCGCTATTCCAAGCGGTGGAACTTGGTGGCGCAAAAACTATGGATCCGTATCAAATTCCTGGTGGAGCATTGATTGCTGGAATCACTGACCCTGAAGGTAACGCACTTACTCTTGTTCAGCAATAAGAGTTAAAACAACGAAAACACTTCGTGTGTAGTTGAACCTTCTGCAATGCACGACAACCACTCTGCACTGATGCCCGAATAGTTCCGGTAGCCGGCATCAGCCTGACTTGCTTCACCGAACAGCGTGACCACAATGAATTTGCCAGTTGCATCAACCGCAACAGTGCGACGCGCCAAACCAGGGCGATTGACATAACACCACTCCTGCATCTGTTCGTCAAGTAGGTGAAACTTTTCCACAGAGACTCCACCAACAAGAGTGAAGGTTTCAACTTCAATAACGGCCATATACACATGCTAAAGCACTGGCAGTCACGCCTCATGCTGTGTGTTTTCGTTAGTGTTTGTGGGTCATGGCTACAAACCAAAGGTTGTCGGGAACGCTGTTCGTCATGGCTTCAAGCATCGGGTTTGCAGTAGTGCCAACCATTTCGCGGACCGCATACGACGAAGGAGCCAATGCACTCGGTGTGATGACCCCAAGATTCGCGATTGCCGCACTTCTCATTACTGCAATCCGATTGATGTTTGGCAAAAAAGAAGGCTGGCCGAGCATCAAACTTGCGATTGCCATGTTTTTCATCGGCGCAATTGGCGTTACCGCAGTGTCGCTCCTCTACTTCATCGCAATCGGGCAAATTGATTCCAGCCTTGCAATCGTGCTGTGGTACGCGTATCCAGTTCTCGTGTTACTTATTGCATGGGTGTTCGAGAAGAAACGGCCATCAGCAACCATCGTGATTCCTCTTATCTTGACGCTTACAGGTATCGCCATATCTGCGGGTCAAGTTAAAGGCGGCAACACCACAGCGATCATTTTGGTGGTGAGCTCCTCGATGATTTTCGCGGTGTACATCACCGTGCTCTCCAAGGTCACACAAAAGATGGGACTGCTCACCGGAGCATCAATTCTGAACATGGGTACCGCCACTGGCTACATCGTGGTTGGACTGTTTTCAACCAGCGCGTTTGCCCCCGTGTTCCCAACTACAGGAAAAGTTTGGTTACTCATTACAGGAGCAGCCGTTATCGGTACAACGTTGCCGTTCTTGTGCTCGCTAGCTGCTTTGAAGCGAATTCCAACTGGCATGTACTCGGTTATCACAACGCTCGAACCGGTGTGGCACATCATCATGGGTGTCATATTCCTGGGCGAAGTGATGACGAACAACCGCATCATTGGCGCGAGCCTCACCGTTGGCGGATTGTTGCTGTTCTCCGCATTCGAGGTGCGGAACAAAGACACGTCAACACCTGTGACGATCTAGATCCTCAATTAGTATCTGGTCATGACTTGGTTATCTGACCCCGACGCTTGGTCGGCGCTTGCTGCACTTCTCGCACTTGAGATCGTGCTCGGCGTAGACAATGTGATCTTCATTTCAATTCTTGCTTCAAAATTACCTGAGAACCAACAAGGCAAGGCTCGACGAATCGGCCTCTTGGCTGCTGGCGGCATGCGACTGTTGCTCTTGCTCGCAGTCGGCTGGGTAATCAGCCTCAAGAAAGAGATTTTTACTATTGGCGATCTCGGATTCAGTGGCAAGGAAATAATTCTGCTTGCTGGTGGTGTGTTCCTTATTTATAAGGCGACTAAAGAGATTCATCATAAGTTAGAAGGAGAAATTGAACATGCCTCGTCGCGCACTGCGCCAACTTTGGGTGCTGTCATCGCACAAGTGCTGCTTCTTGACATGGTTTTTTCAATTGACTCAGTGATCACTGCGGTCGGCATGACGACGTATGTGCCAGTGATGGTTATCGCCATTGCTGCGGCTGTTGGTGTAATGCTTGTGGCGTCGGGTCCGATTTATCAGTTTGTCAATCGCCACCCATCGGTAAAAGTATTGGCACTCGCCTTCTTGCTATTAATCGGCATGACGCTGATCGCCGAAGGTTTCGGACAGAAAATTCCAAAAGGCTACATATACGGAAGCATGGCATTTTCGGTTCTCGTCGAGTTGCTCAACATTGGCGTACGGCGGAAAAAGTTGACGCAACCAGTGAAGTTGCACGATCGCCCAACTAACGATTGATTTGCGCACAACCAGCAAATACAAACACAGCTAATGGTGGGCGTTGAGGGACTTGAACCCCCGACATCTTCCT
>CANKUF010000093.1 GCA_947486675.1 Acidimicrobiaceae bacterium | reverse complement strand
ACCCAGGAATTTTCCGCGATGCGATTGAGCTAATGAATGACAAGGGGATTGGCAATGATCGAATTGCCTATGTTGGCGATTCGTATGTCAACGATGTTGAGGGTGCGCGCAATGCGGGACTGCAGCCAATCTTGCTCGACCCGTACGACGATCATGCCAGTTATGACTGCGAGCGAATTACCTCGCTACACGACTTGCTTGCGTTTATTTAGCGTTTGACTCTTCGACTAACCGGCGAGCGATCACTTTCAAACACAACGTTTCGTCTGCGCCTTCAAAAATTGACAACACGCGAGCATCGACAAAGAGTCGGCTAACTGAGTATTCCTCGGCGTAACCAAAACCGCCGTGAATCTGCATTGCTTCGCGCGAAACCCATTCGGCTGCTTTGCACACGTATGCCTTCACCATGCTGGCTTCCATTTGGCCTTGGCCTTTGCCCATCAATTTGGCAACGGCGTAGGAAAACTGTCGTGATGCCTGGGTGATTACTGCAATGCGACCAAGTTTCACCTGAGTGAGCTGGTATTCGGCAATGTTGTGGCCGAAAGCTTTGCGATTATGTGCGTATTCAACAGCCGACTCGTAAGCGGCTTGCATCACGCCAACTGCACGCGCTGCGGTTTGTAAACGTCCGTTTTCAAAACCGCTCATTTGGTAATAGAAACCTTTGCCAAGGCCTGACTCTTCACCAATCAAATGGTCTGCAGGAACAAACCAGTTTTCAATTGCAATTTCGTAGCTATGCATTCCGCGGTAGCCAATGGTGTCAATTGGTCGACCTTCCATTTTTCCGCCACCAGGTTGCTTGAACATGAAGCCATGTGCCTCACCCAAAGGTTTAGGAACGATAAACAGACTGAGTCCGCGATGTGTTTTGCTGCGATCTGGATCGGTTCGTGCAAGCAACATCAACACGTTGGCACGGGCTGCAAAGGTGCACCAGGTTTTCACACCATTAATGACGTAACCCTCGACTCCTGCTTCGTTTGTGCCCTTCACTGCCATGGTGGTGAGATTGGCGACATCGCTGCCGTAGTCCGGTTCGGTTACTGCAACCGCAGCCATCACTTCGGCGGATGCAAGCTTTGGCAGCCACTCTTGCTTTTGTGCTTCGGTCCCACCATTGACCAACGCACGCGTGAGAATTTCTGGGCGAGTAATCAGCGAACCGCCAATGCCAAGCGACGCACGCGACAACTCTTCTGTAGCGATGCAGTTGGCCATGTATTCGCCATCGCCACCTTCGCTGAAGCCACCGTATTCAGAAGGAACTGAAAGTCCGAACGCGCCGAGTTCGGCAAGACCGGAAATAATCTCTTCTGGAACATCTGCGTTGTGGCGGTGTACATGCTCTGCGTGTGGCGCAATCACTTTCGTAGCAAAGCTGCGGAATGTGTCTTGCACCATTTCAAATTCGTCTTCAAGGTGACGAGGGCCAGCAGTAAAAGCAAGCGATGCTAAAAATTCTGGTTCACGAAATGTGGTCATGAATTCATGTGCATCTGCAAGTGGGTTCTTTTCAACTCCCCACATGTCCTCGCGGCCAAGTAGGCGAGCACTCACTTCTTGCAACATGTCGGCAACGAACGCACACGTGATGAGGGCTTCAGTGTTTCCCCTGCGGCCATAATCGGTGAGGGAACGTGCTGTTTCAACTGCTGCTGCTGAGTGCGCGAGATCGTATGCAAGTACTTGCTGTTCATCTGGTCCACCAGCGGCTGCAAGCGTGCGTACGCCCTGTTCGACGACACGGCGAGCCAATTCTGTGGCTTCGGAAGCACGCGTGAGATCTGGGGTTGGAGACGATTTAGGGGTTGCCATTTCGTAAACGCTAGTGAGCACTAGGTCACAGGGCCTAACCCTGCAGGGTCTTGTCACCTACGATTTAGGGCATGTCGCGGCTGAGTGGGTTGAAATCTGCTTTCACCACAGCCAAGTGGGTGCTGTTTGCAGCAATTCTGTATTTCTTTGTCCTTCCGCTTATCCCTGGCTTTCGAAAAGCGGTTGCTGATCTCACACAAATCAAGCCTTCGCTACTGGTGCTTGGACTCGGCCTTGAGTTCGCCGCGCTATTTAGTTACTCGCTGTTGACTAAAGCGGCCCTTGCAGAACACGGCAATGAAGTTTCGGTGCTTCGGCTGTTTCGCATTCAATTAAGTACCAAGTCGGTGGGCAACATTTTGCCTGGCGGCAGTGCTGCAAGTACCGCGCTCGGTTATCGCATGCTGACCCTCTCTGGCGTTGCGGGCCCAGATGCCGGATTTGCATTGGCAACTGCTGGTCTTGGATCTGCGGTCATGCTCAATGTGATTTTGTGGTTTGGTCTGATTGTTTCAGCAGGCCGCGGTGTGAACGCCGCATATGGAACTGCTGCAATTATTGGAATCATTTTGATGTTGATTGCAGCAGCGTTGATTTTTGGATTAATTGATGGACAGGGAAGAGCAGAACGCTTCATTCGCTTGTGTGCTCGCAAACTGCGGATGGACGAGGACCACGCCGCCGAAGTGCTTGAGCATTTGGGTAATCGTTTGCAAGGTTTGGCGTCTGAGCCAAAGCTGCTGACACGAGTGTTGGGCTGGGCGCTTGTTAACTGGCTGCTTGACATGCTTGCGCTCTATGTGTTTATTCGCGCATTCGGTGGTGATGTTGCTCCCGATGCATTGATCGTGTCGTTTGGACTCGCCAACATCTTGTCAGTCGTGCCAATTACGCCTGGTGGACTTGGCATTGTGGAAGGTATTTACATTCCGACCCTTGTTGGTTTTGGACTCACTCGTAATGTTGCAACAGTTGGCGTGTTGTCGTACCGAATTGCCCAGTATTGGTTGCCAATTCTTGTTGGCGGATTCACGTACCTCTCGTTGCGTGTTGGGCCGTTCGCCATTGAACGGAACGAGAAACTGGGATCATTGCGCAAGGTCACCAAAATTGCTTCCCAGCACCCCACAACGAAGTACGAATTTCTGGAGCAGTACGCACCTCGCGACCGCACGGGCCAGTATCCACTGCCTGAAGTGAAGAATAGGTTTTTACTTGGTGATGAGGATGAGGAGTAGTTTGTTGTTATGACAGTTCATGAGCGCCCGTTTGGAAGAGCATTAGAAGACTTCACAGTTGGCGATGTGTATCGCCACTGGCCAGGTAAAACCATTACTGAAGCAGACGATCATTTGTTTTGCATGATCACCATGAATCATCATCCTTTGCACACCAATGATTGGTTTGCATCACAAAGCGTTCAAGGTCGAAACGTTGTTGTTGGCAACCTGGTGTATTCCCTTGTGTTGGGAATGAGCGTTCCCGACGTAAGCGGTGCGGCAATTGCCAACCTTGAAGTGGAAACATTGCAACACAAGTTTCCAACGTTTCATGGCGACACCATTCATGCCGAAACTCGCGTACTCGATGTTCAAGAGTCGAAATCAAAAAATGACCGCGGAGTCGTGACGGTAGAAACAAAAGGTTTCAATCAAGACGGCAAAGAAGTGTGCTATTTCCGCAGGCGAGTAATGGTGTGGAAGCGCGAATTTATGCCAAACCGCGCGCGTCCGTACGACGGTCAAGACGTCTGGACGAACTAAACGTCATTGTTGACCCACTGTTGCAGTGGGGATTGCCACAGCTACGAGATTTTCCGTGGCGCGCCACAAGAAATAGGTGGCACGTGTTGGTGAGCGAAGTGATGTCGCAGCAAACCCAAATTGATCGGGTGGTGCCAAAGTTTCAAGCCTTCATTGAGGCTTTTCCAACTCCACGTGAATGTGCAGATGCGCCATTGTCGGAATTGCTCACCATTTGGCAGGGCCTCGGGTATCCGCGTCGCTGTCGCAATTTGCACGAGGCTGCAAAGTTGATGGTGCACAATCACCATTCGCAGGTTCCTGCAGATTTGGAACAACTGCTTGCGCTTCCGGGAATAGGTGAGTACACGGCACGCGCGGTGTTGGCTTTTGCGGAACATGTTGATGTAGGTGTTGTCGACACCAACGTCACTCGCGTGTTTGCGCGCGTGCTGAATAAGCCACTAGGTAAACGCGAAACTCAGACAAAAGCAGACTCAACAGTTCCTGTTGGCTTGTCTTGGGAGTGGAATCAAGTGCTCATGGATTTCGGCGCTACGTGTTGTGCGGCTCGTTCTCCAAAGTGCGATCAATGTCCAATCGCAACATCATGTGGTTGGCGTCTGCATGGTGGCGACGATCCGGCACCAGCGTCGGCTGGAACGAGTAAGCCACAGGCGCGGTTCGTTGGCTCCAATCGACAGGCACGGGGAAAACTGTTGAAAGTACTTGTTGCTGGAGGCGTGATGCGCAAC
>CANKUF010000092.1 GCA_947486675.1 Acidimicrobiaceae bacterium | reverse complement strand
ATTGGACGCAGGGCAGGCTGTTATTCGACCAATGAATTCGGGCGAGCAATACACCGTGAATCGTGGCGAATTGCTCAGTGCGATTCAAAATGAGGTCAGCAAGTTTCATTCTGCAAACTAGGCTGGAAGCCTCATGTCGTCTCCATTGCAGCCTTTAGGCGAATCAACTTCACTTCGAACCCAGCTCTGTGGTGGCCTTCGTGCCGAGCACATTGGCAACACTGTCACCGTGTGTGGCTGGATTGCTCGCCGTCGCGAGCACGGCGAACACCTTGCCTTTCTCGACGTTCGCGACTACAGCGGAGTAATCCAGTGCGTTGTCGACAATGAAACCGATGTTCGGTCCGAGTGGGTAGTGCAAATTACTGGTCGTGTGCAGGCTCGCCCTGATGGCACCGTAAACACCAACCTGGCAACAGGTGGAGTCGAATTAACGGACTGCAAAGTTGTTGTCCTCAACTCTGCAGAAGCACCTCCATTCCCAATCGATGCGCGAGCCGATGATGTGGACGAAAACGTTCGCCTGAAGTACCGCTATCTCGACATTCGTCGCGAGCGCATGCAGCGCAACTTACGAATTCGCGCCAAGGTCAACTCGGCAATTCGACGCGCCATGGAGTCGCAGAGTTTTGTTGAAGTAGAGACTCCGTTCCTTATGCCAAGCACGCCAGAAGGCGCTCGCGAATTCTTGGTGCCTTCGCGTAAAGAGCCGGGTTCGTTCTATGCGTTGCCGCAGTCGCCGCAATTGTGGAAGCAATTGCTCATGGTTGCTGGTATCGATCGCTATTACCAAATTGCACGTTGCTTGCGCGACGAAGACTTGCGCGCCGATCGCCAATACGAATTCATGCAACTCGATGCCGAAATGAGCTTTGTTACTAAAGACGACGTACTCGGAGCGATTAGCGAAGCCGTCATGGCTGCTGCAGAAGCGGTGTTGGGCGAGCGTCCACCACAGATTGAACAAATCACGTGGCTCGATGCAATGAATCGTTTTGGTCTCGATAAGCCCGACATGCGTTTTGGCATGGAACTCGTGGAGCTGACCAGTGTGTTTGCCGGCACCGAATTCAAAGCGTTTGCGCAAGCCGAATCCATTAAGGGAATTCGCGTAGATGGCGCAACGTACCCGGATGCTGCTGCGTACGGCAGAAGCAAACTCGATGCACTCACCGATCGCGCGAAGCAAATTGGCGCGAAAGGTTTGGTATGGATGAAGGTGGGCGAAGGCCTTGCCCTCGATTCACCAGTTGCCAAGTTCTTGTCAGAATCGGAGCGTGCCGCACTTGTTGCGGCAATGGGTGCACAACCTGGAGACCTCTTGTTGTTGGTTGCAGACACATGGTCAACAACATGCGATGTACTCGGCACATTGCGTAACGACATTGGTCGTCCGCCAGTGCACGAGGGTCCATACCGCTATGTGTGGGTTATTGACTTCCCATTGTTTGTTGGCATCAATGCCACAACGGGCAAGCCACAACCGGGTCATCACCCGTTCTGTCAGCCGCACCCAGAAGATATAGAGCGCCTGGAATCAGACCCAATGTCTGTGCGCGCACTTGCGTATGACTTGGTGCTCAACGGTTGGGAATTGGGCTCTGGATCTATTCGAATTCACGAGCCAGAAATGCAGCGCCGTGTGTTCCGTCAGCTGGGTATTTCAGATGAAGATGCCGATCGACGCTTTGGGTTCTTCTTGCAACCGTTTAAGTACGGCGCACCACCGCATGGTGGTTTTGCATTTGGTACCGATCGCCTGGTTGCAATTCTTGCTGGAGAAGAAAACATTCGCGAAGTTATTGCGTTCCCGAAGACTCAGTCGGGTAGTGACCCGATGACAAATGCGCCAACGCCTGTAAGCCCTGCTCAGCTCAATGAGTTGGGTATTCGACTGCTTCCTCCGCCGGCGAAGAGTTAGTGTCGCATTCGGTGGGAAACGCCGAAGATCTTTTTACTGCAGCGGTGAATGAACGCTTGCGTGGTCAAGCCCCGCTTGCTGCGCGCTTACGACCAAAGAGCCTTGACGAAATCGTCGGTCAGCAACATTTGGTTGCCAAAGGTGCACCACTGCGCAAACTCATTGAAGCCGATCGATTGTCATCGGTCATTTTGTGGGGTCCACCGGGAACAGGGAAGACCACGCTTGCCGAAGTAGTGGCACTGACAACTAATCGCGCTTTCGAAAGACTTTCTGCGGTGACTTCGGGTGTTAAAGACGTTCGCGAAGCAATCGAACGCGCAACCGACCGACTTGGTCAGCATGGTAAATCAACAATCGTGTTTGTCGATGAGATTCATCGCTTCTCTACATCGCAGCAAGATGCGCTGTTGCCGTCAGTCGAAAGTGGAATCATCACGTTGATCGGTGCGACTACAGAAAATCCATATTTTGAAGTGAACGCACCGTTGCGTAGTCGCAGTACCTTGTTTCGTTTAGAGCCGTTAGAAACGCAAGATATCCGTGTGCTGTTAGTGCGCGGCTTAGAAGCAGAAGCACTCAGTGCAACTGATGAAGCGCTGAACAAACTAATGCAACTCTCTGGTGGCGATGGCCGTCAAAGTTTGACAGCGCTCGAAGTCGCATGTGCTCTTGCGCGCCCCCTCGAGGTAACACTCGATCATGTTGAAGCAGCGCTTGGTGTGAGTTCGTTGCGTTATGGTCGCGATGATCACTACGACGTGGTGTCAGCATTCATCAAAAGCATGCGCGGAAGTGATGTTGACGCATCGGTGTTTTGGCTTGCTCGCATGCTTGAAGCTGGTGATGACCCGCGCTTTATTGCTCGTCGAATGATTATTTTCGCATCCGAAGACATTGGTGTGGCCGATTCTCAGGCACTAGTCATTGCAGTCTCTGCAGCCCATGCTGTCGATCACGTTGGGCTTCCCGAAGCGCAACTGAATCTTTCCCAATGCGCCGTGTATCTTGCACGTGCTCCGAAGAGCAATAGCTCGGCGCAGGCCATTTGGAATGCCAGGTCAGACATTCGTAACGGCGTAGATGTTGAAGTTCCTGCACATTTGCGAGACGCGCATTACTCGGGCGCCCAAGAGATTGGTCATGGGGTGGGGTACCAATCGCCTCATAATGCCCAATCGGCTGGCGAAAAGGTGGAACAGGACTATTTGCCTGCGCAAACTGAAGGGCGGGCTGTTCCACAGATTCCGTACTATCGGCCGTCAGACAACGACCGCTAGGGCAAAGCCCATTGGCGTTGGAGGGTTATCACAATGATGAAGCGACTGTTTTGGTTGGTGCTTGGCGCCTTCGCCGGCGTGTTTGGTGTTCGCTACGCAAAGAACAAAGCGCGCGAAGCAGCAGAGCAAATGACCCCTGGTCAGATTGCGGCCGATGTTCTTGAAGGCGCAGTGAAACTGGCGCAACAGGGCATGGAGATTGTGCGTAACTTGCGTAAGGACGAAGAAGTCATTCATTTCGAGTCCGAATCGGTAACGGTCACGCAAAATCAGAATTAGCCAGTACGTGTTGCCGAACTAGACTGTTCGTAAATGTCTACCTCGCGGCCCCCAATTTCCTCTGCAAATGATCTGCGAGAGTCGTTCTCTGGTTACTTTGCCGACAAAGGACATACGCGGGTTAAATCAGCCAGTCTCATTCCACATGACCCAACCGTGCTGTTCACCGTTGCGGGAATGGTTCCGTTCAAACCATATTTCGTAGGTGACGAACAGGCGCCGTATAGCCGAGCAGTCACCGTGCAGAAATGCGCGCGTGCAGGTGGCAAGCACAATGACCTAGACGATGTTGGCCGCACGAAGCGACACTTGGTGTTCTTCGAAATGATGGGCAACTTTTCATTTGGTGATTACTTCAAGAGCGATGCCATTCCTTGGTCGTGGGATCTCGTAACAGAAGTATTTGGTTTTGATGGCGATCGATTGTGGATCACCGTTCATGAAAGCGACGATGAGGCTGAAGCAATTTGGCACGAAGAAGTTGGCGTGCCGATGGATCGCATTCAGCGCCTCGGGGATAAAGACAACTTTTGGCAAATGGGCGAGACGGGTCCATGTGGTCCGTGTTCCGAAATTCATATTGATCGTGGACCATCCTTCGGGCCAGAAGGCGGACCACTGAACGATCCGCAAGGAGATCGCTTTCTCGAGTTTTGGAACTTGGTGTTCATGCAGTTCAACCAAGCAAAAGACGGAACGCGCACACCATTGCCTAAACCATCAATTGATACAGGTGCAGGTCTCGAGCGAATTCTTGCGTTGATGCAAGGAACGGACTCCGTTTGGGAAACCGATGTGTTGTTCCCGCTCATTGAGCAAGGGCAGTCGCTGACCAGTCGTAAATACC
>CANKUF010000091.1 GCA_947486675.1 Acidimicrobiaceae bacterium | reverse complement strand
TGGTGGCTACCCAACGGCGAGTGGAGCTACCACGAAGTGGCGCACGCTCTTTCGCGCAGATGGGTTGCATCGACTGCGTGCCGAGTCAGATATTGAGATCGTGGAATCGCTGGGACTGAGGTCAGTTATTGACTTGCGAACCAAACGCGAGCAGCGTGAGCAAGGTATTTTTCCACTCGACGATATTGAGGTTGATTTCCACCATGTATCCATCGTGGATGCAACATGGTCTGATTCGAAGGAAACACCACAGATTGATGACCCCGTCGAGTTTTTGGTGTGGGGGTATCGCGATCTCTTAGAAATTGGCTCCGAAAAATTCGCACTTGCATTGCGAATCCTGAGCAATCAAGACAATGTGCCTGCCGTGTTTCACTGCGCCGCAGGAAAAGATCGCACTGGAGTGCTCGCAGCGTTGATCCTGTCAACCGTTGGAGTATCTGACGAATACATCTGTGCTGATTACGGTCTTACAAAGCGCGCGATTGAACGCACGGTTGCGTGGGCAAAAGAACACCACACCGATATGGCGAAGCGCTGGACCACCATTAACCCCGTGTATTTGGCTGCAGAGCCACAAGCGATGCAAGTGATCTTGAATGACTTGGTTTCCGCCCATGGCTCGGTCATTAACTACGTGCGGTCGCTCGGTGTGAGCGAAAGCGAAATTCAGTCGCTTTCAGCGCTGTTGCTTGAACAATAAGCCCAAATAATCGGTGGTAAGTTCGCGTTAATGACTCAATACGTGGTGCTGCAGGGTGGTGGACCATTCACCGCCAACGATGAATTAGATGCACAAGTTCTGAGCGCACATCCCGGATACGTTGCCGTTTTGCCGACTGCTGAAGCATTTGAAAATCCTGATGATCTAGTGCAACTCAGTGTTGCATGGGCAAAACGATTGGGGATCACGACAAAACTGTGTGCCGTGTATTCGCGTGCAGACGCACGAGAGGAGTCGTTCGCAACGATTATCGCCGAAGCTGCAGTGGTGTATGTGGTGGGGGATTCGCCTATCCACTTGCGATCAACGTTGAAAGACACGGTGGTCTTTGATGCTGTTGCAGCGCACTCATGCGTTGTTGCAACTGCCGGTAGTGCGGCTGCAATGTGCGATCCAATGGTCGATCCTCGCGGAGGAGCTTTTGCATTAGGCCTTGGACTCGTGCGCGGTATTGCTGCAATTACCGAATCGGAACAATGGCCAGACGAGCGTTTGCAGCGCACATTGAGTTTGGCCAATACATCTGTAGTGGAAATTCCAACAGGTGCTGCGTTGATCTGCGACAACGGAACGTGGTCAACACATGGAGCAGTGGTGTTGCATGGCCCACTGCCAACTAGCTAAACAAATCTGTTTAGCTTTCGGTAATGACCACACTCACGATGGTGATGGTTTCAAGAGGTGGCACTCCGTTAGCTGCAGGGTCTGGGTTTGATGCAGCGTTCAGTGCTGGCACTGTGGTGTCAAGACCACTCGTTACCTCACCAAACAAGGTGTAGCTCGGTGGCAACGTAATTCCTTGGTCGCCAGTAATGATGAAGAACTGACTGCCGTTGGTGTTTGGACCAGAGTTCGCCATGGCGATTGAACCAAGTTTGTATTCACCAGCTTGTGGCAATTCATCAGCGAATGAGTATCCAGGTCCGCCACTTCCCGTTGCGGTTGGGTCGCCGCACTGAACTACAAAGTCAAGAATTGCGCGATGGCACTGAGTGTTATCAAAGTACTTGTAACGAGCAAGCGTGACGAAGCTGTTTGCGGCAAGTGGCGCCTTGTTCTGGTCGAGCACAATGCTGAATTCACCCTTGTTCGTGGTGACGACTGCTGTATATGTCTTGCTGGCGTCGAGACAGTTGCTCGGTGCATTTTCAAACGTTGCGGCGCGAGCTTCGCTGCCATCAACGGCTGGGCATGGGGTTTCGCCAGTAATTGCGCGACCCTCAACTGGTGCTGTTGCCGTGGTGTCCACGGTGGTGTCGTTCGTGCTGGTTGAATCGGAGCCACCCGAGACAGAGATAATGAGGGCAACGCCCACAACGACTGCGATGAAAATAGCCGCACGAGTGGCGAGCTTGCGGGTGCGCTTGCGCTGCTGTTGCTTTGCCAAGTCGTCGAGTCGTTGGCGGCGGTTTTCTTTTTTACGGTTGCGCTTGTCAGTTCCCATGATTTATGAAGGTTACTCGCGACCCAAGTAGCGTAAAGAACCTGTGGGATTGATCGTTCAAAAATACGGTGGCACATCGGTTGCCGACCCAGACCGCATGCGCAATGTGGCAAAGCACATTGCCGCGCTGCGGGCGCAGGGCACAGACGTTGTCGCAGTGGTGTCTGCAATGGGCAAGGCAACAGACAACTTGGTGGAGCTCGCGCGCCAAGTATCGAGCAACCCACAAGGTCGCGAAATGGACATGCTGCTCACCACTGGCGAGCGAATCTCGATGTCACTGTTGTGCATGGCACTTCATGACGTTGGTTGCGACGCCATGAGTTTTACGGGCAGCCAGGTTGGCATCATTACTGACACCTCGCATACCAAAGCAAAGATTTTGGAAATTAAAGGTGACCGCGTTCGCGAAGCGTTGGCTGCAGGAAAAGTTGCAGTCGTTGCCGGCTTCCAAGGTGTGAGCACCGAACGCGAAATCACCACGCTTGGTCGCGGTGGAAGTGATACCACTGCAGTTGCACTTGCTGCCGCATTGAACGCAGATGCGTGCGAGATTTATACCGACGTCACCGGCGTGTTTAGTGCAGATCCGCGCCTTGTTCCGCAAGCTCGCAAACTGAAGGAATTGAGTTTTGACGAGATGCTGGAAATGGCAGGCGCTGGAAGCAAGGTGCTGGCTTTGCGTTCAGTTGAATTTGCACGCAATCACAATGTGCCAATTCATGTGCGCTCAAGTTTTACGTGGGAAGAAGGCACCTGGGTACGCGGAATTGACGAAGAGAGGAAGCGAAAAATGGAAGAGCCAATTATCTCTGGAGTTGTACACGATGTGGGAGAGGCCAAGATGACGTTGCTTGGTGTGCCAGACCGCCCTGGTGTGTCTGCACTGTTGTTCGAGTCGCTTGCTCAAGCGAATGTAAACGTAGACATGATCGTGCAAAACACATCAATAGACGGCACCACGGACATTTCATTCACATTGCCAATTGGCGATATTGCTACCGCAGAGCCAATATTGAAAAAAGTTGGCGATGAAGTTGGTGCAACAGGCATTAACAAAGACGAAAATATTGTGAAGCTTTCACTTGTTGGTGCGGGAATGAAGTCCAGTCCTGGAATTGCGGCAAAGATGTTCCGTGTACTCGCCGACAACGGCGTAAACATTGAAATGATTTCCACGAGCACCATTCGCATCTCTGTAGTGGTCGAGCGCTCGCAATTAGAAAAAGCTGTTCGCGCTTTGCATACTGCGTTTGATCTTGACAGTGGCGAAGATTATTCAGCTCCACTTCCAGATCGGAAATAGCAACTAAGTTTGTCGGTGCAATGACACACGACAATTCAGCAAAGTGGCGAACCCAGTTCACCCCCTGGAAAAGTGCAGGAAACCGCACAGAAACTGGTGGTACGGCCGACGAGGTAGTGCGCCAAACGGGTTGGGTGTTCAACAATGAAACTGGCTCCGATTTAACGCTTGCCGATTTCGTGCGCACTGGCGACGAAGAAGTGGGGCGGTATTTGCGTCAATTCGGGTTTAGCCCTGAATCGCTTGCGAACAAGACATTGTTAGAAATTGGAAGCGGCATCGGCCGCATGACTGCTGCTTTTACCAAGCAGTGTTTTGCAGTGGTTGCCGCCGATGTGGATGCTGCCTTTCTTGAGCGCTGCCACGAAACAGTTGGCAAGCATGGAGACATATCCAAACTCCGCACGAGCCATGTTGCAGATGGAAGCACATTGCAACTTCCAGACAATTGCGTAGACATTGTGTTTTCCTACATCACGTTGCAACATTGTGAAAAAAATGATGCGCTGTCATTAACTACCGAAGCCATGCGCGTAACGCGAACGGGTGGAACACTGCTGTTGAACTATCGCACCTGGGTGCAGGCCGATGCCGGGCTATTGCCATTAGGTATTGCAATGCGTCGGCTATGGAGAGTTCCCGTTGTTGGGAAACGACTTGCGGTGACACGTTGGTCAACGCGACTTGGTTGGCAGGCCAATCGTTTAAGTCCTGACCAAGTGCTTGCACATATTTCTGCGCATGCACCAAGTGGGAAACGAATCACCAACGTGGTGGTGCATCATTCGGCAAAGACCACTCGAACGGTAAAAACTCTTGGAGTGACGGTAAAACCAATGAAGCGAGTGAACAAAAGTCATTGGTGGCTG
>CANKUF010000090.1 GCA_947486675.1 Acidimicrobiaceae bacterium | reverse complement strand
GTTGCGTCAAATTTTGGATCGCGGTCGCCGTCTCACACCTTCGCAAGCACTCGTGGCGGGCCTAGACGTATGCCGCGCACTGCATTTCATTCATGGCAAAGGTTGGGTGCACGGAGACGTGCGTCCGGCAAACATTTTTATCGGTGACGATGGTCGTGTGCGCCTTGCTGGCCTAGGACTGAAGCGCATGGTGATTGCCGAAAAGATGAGCGTTGAGCAAGCAAACTATGCAGCGCCAGAAATTGCTGCAGGCGAACAACCGAGTGCGCAAAGTGATGTGTACTCACTGGCAACAACTCTTCTTGAATCAATTACTGGCACGTTGCCATTCAGTGGCGACACCGCAGCCATCACGTTGTCGAATCGTGTTGGAAAACTGCTTCCAGTTTCTGCAGACCTCGGACCAATTGCTGCGCCACTTGAGCGTGCTGGACGACCAGATGCGACCGAGCGGTATACCGCACTTGATTTTGGAAAAGCGTTGGCTGGCATTGCAGAAAAAATGCCGCTACCAACACCAATTGAACCTTTGGCTGCAAGTTCGTTTGCCCAACTCATCGAACAAAAAGAAGCAGAGCACACGGGCGAAATTGCACGCCCCAAAATTGATGTAACCCAAGATGTCACGATTCCGATTGCCGCAGCAGTCGATCCATCGGGACCGATGCTAAGGATTAAAGACGGAACGAAAGACGAACCGATCGTTGTCGCTTCCGAAGGTGAAGTGCGCCGACATAAGCGCTTGTGGGTAATTGGCGCAGTTATTGCACTGTTAGTCGCAGGTGTAGTTGGCTTCCGTGTTGTGGTGAAGCAAAGTCACAACATCCCGCCGCTTGCTGGAATCATTGAAGGCGAAGCACGCAACTTGATTGCTTCAAATGGCTGGATAATTGTTGTTACATCAGAACGCAATGACGATATTCCTGCAGGGTCTGTAGTTCGAACTGAACCTGCTGAAGGATCAAAACTCAAAGAAGGTCAAACGCTCACCATCGTGGTTTCGGAAGGACCAACGTTTGCAACACTGCCTGATCTTTCTGGTGCAGATTCGCAATCGGCACTTGACCAACTCATTGCGCTCGGTCTTGCTGTTACTGCTCGAGACACCAATAGCGAAGAAGTTCCTGCGGGAATTGTGATTAGTTGGAATGTTCCAGAGCAACCAGGTCTGAGTCCCGGTGATCAATTGCTCAAGGGAACAGCCATTGATTTGCTGGTATCAGTAGGTCCAGAGTTGCGTGAAGTTCCAACACTTGTTGGACTCAAACTTGAAGATGCACAGAAACTTGTTGCCGATTTGGGATTGACATTGGTGGAAACTCCAGCAGCAAAGAGCAACGGTGCAGACAAGGGATTGATTGGTGCACAGTCACCAATTCCTGGTGAAAAAGTTGCACGTGAAACTGGCATTGCATATTCGATCTCGCTCGGCCCAGACTTAGTGCAGCTTCCATACCTTGTTGGAAATCGCATTGACACCGTGCAAAAGCGCTTGCAAGACGCTGGTTTCGTTGTGGGAAGCGTCACAGGCGATCAGAAGAGCAAGTTGAAGCAAGCCCTGATTGCTGGAAAATCAGTGAAAAACAATGCAATGGTGGCTCGTGGGGCAACTGTTGATCTCGTCTTTCCTTAATCAATAAGCGCATCTGAACATCGTCTCGTAAGAGTCTGCGCAAGTACGGTGTAAGCCGTGCAACGCGACGAACACCTTCCTCCTTCTGCACACAATGAACCTGGAGTAATTGACTCTGGTGGAGTCGACGAGATTTCGGTCATTCCATGGTCATCACTACTGAAGCATCGCATCACCAAGCGCGTTGGTCTCACGCACCGCAAGGCCACCCTCGGCGTGTTGCTAGCCAGTGTGTTCACGGTCAGCTTCACCATCACATTGTTAGTGGTGTCACTCAAGACTGTTGCCGACGACTTGGGCAGCACCGTGACCATCATGAGTTGGACGATTACCGCTCCATTGCTGGCCTTTGGTGTGGTTGGCCCTGCATTCGGCAAAGCAGGAGACCTGTGGGGCCATAAGCGCGTGTTTGTCTATGGCCTTGTTGGTGCAGCCGTATTTTCATTAGCAAGTGCATTCGCATGGAACGACATTTCGCTTATTGGGTTTCGTACACTCAGCGCCGCTGCTGGTTCTGCAACTGGGCCGGCAGCAATGGCATACATCAATCGAATGTTTAGCGCCGATGAGCGTGTGCGTCCCCTTGGCTATTGGAGTTTTGTAACTGCTGGTGCACCAGTAATTGGTGTGGTTGCGGGTGCACCACTCGTTGAAATATTTGGCTGGCGAGTGATCTTCATGGTTCAAGCTCCGCTCAGTCTGCTTGGAGCATTCGTTTCATGGCGATTGTTGCCAGAAACCGATCGGCGTGACAATGTTCGATTCGATGTGAAGGGATCACTCACACTTGGTGCTGGAGCGGTACTTATCTTGCTCACCATCAACCGCGGAAATTCGTGGGGTTGGCTCAGCCCGCAAACGCTTGGTGCGGGAATCGCAGGAGTTTGTGCGCTGTTGTTGTTCTATCGAGTTGAAACGGCGGCGATTGATCCTCTGATGCCGGTGAAGTGGTTGAAAACTCGCAACGTCGCATTTCCTGTTGTGACCCAAGGGCTCATGAATATGGCGTACATGGGAAGTTTCTTGCTAGTGCCACAAATGTTGGAAAACGCGTTGGATTATTCGCCTTCACATATTGGATGGCTCGTAATTTCACGACCACTGACCTTTTCGCTGATCGCACCGTTTGCCGGGTTTTTCGTTGGCAAACTGGGCGAACGGAAAACAGGAATGCTTGGCGCGTTGATGATTCTTCTTGCCATGGTCGCGTTGATCACGGTGCAGTCGCCGAACAGTGATTGGAAGGTTGTGCTTGGACTTTCGCTCACCGGCTTTGGCATGGGAATTGCTGCTCCTTCGCTTACCGCATTGCTCGCTGCTTCAGTGAAAGAAAGCGACATGGGAGTTGCGAGTGCGATGCAACAATTGATGTCTCAGATGGGTGCGGTGCTCGGCGGCGCGCTCATGATTGCTGTGCACGACATTACGGAAAACAGCGGCAGGGTAATCAGTTATTCGTATGGTTTGCTTATTGGCGTTGTCGCCAGTATCGCGGCAATTATTGCTGCAAGTTTGGTGCGTTCAACCGAAAACTAAATGGTTGACGTGATGGCCATTATTTCGGCCGCAACTTGATCTGCCAAGTCGTCTTTTGGCATGGCAATTTGCATTTGCATCATTTTTGTCATGTCGCCTTCAACTTTTACTTTGCCCGACAAAAACGCCTGCATACCTGCTTGCGGGTCTTGTTCAAGAAAAATTGCGCGAGCAGTTGCGTAATCGGTGGTCACTGTGAGGTCTGGTGAATCGAGATGACCCAAGTCCATGACCAGTTCACCAGATGAAGTGTCGATGTGGCTTTGGATGACTCCATCGCCGAATGGCACGTTCTTCACCACTTGATTCATGCGAATAGAAACGGGAATCTTTGGTGCTTGGCCTTCAAACTTGGCGCGAATGAGTCGCGCTTCGGCGATCCATTCAGGGGAGAGAAAGGGGTTTGGCACGTGACGCAGGCTAGTTGTTCGCTGCGCGAATTGCATCTCGTGTGTCAATTGCAACAGCGCGACTGGCCTGTGCGAAATCTTCACCGTTGCTGGCATATAACACCGCACGCGATGAGTTGATGATGAGGCCTGTTCCTTCATCGTTGCGACCCGCGCGCACGGCCGAGACGATGTCTCCGCCTTGTGCGCCAATGCCAGGAACGAGGAAAGGCATGTCGCCAACGATCCCGCGAACTTCTGCCAGCTCTTGTGGGTACGTTGCGCCCATTACCAAAGCGGTGTCACCAATGTCGCGCCATGTAGACGCTGCAGCAATAGCGACATGTTTGTAGAGCGAAGTTCCATTCACCATTTTGGATTGGAACTCGCCACTGCCGCTGTTTGAAGTGCGGCACAACACGATGGTTCCTTTGCCTGGAGTTTGCAGAAACGGCATCAGCGAATCTGTTCCTAAATATGGATTAACAGTTACTGCATCGGCTTGATAGCGCTCGAATGCTTCGCGCGCGTACAGCGCGGCGGTGTCGCCAATGTCTCCACGTTTGGCATCCAGAATTAACACCACGTGCGGATATTGCGTACGAATGTGGTCGCATACTGCTTGCAGTTGAGCCTCTGCGCCAACAGCGGCGAAGTAGGCAATTTGTGGTTTGAAGGCACACACAGTGTCTGCGGTTGCATCAACAATGTCGATACAAAACTTTTGAATGCCGAGTGGGTCATTCTTGAGATGCGCAGGAAGTTTGTTGATGTCTGGGTCAAGTCCAACGCACAGTGCAGAATCAGATTTCGCCCATGCAGCATTGAGCTTTGAATAGAACGACA
>CANKUF010000089.1 GCA_947486675.1 Acidimicrobiaceae bacterium | reverse complement strand
ACAATGGTGATGAGCACAAGTGCACCAAAGAACCAATTGACAACAAACTCGGCAAACGGCAATCGGAATACGTAAAAACTGATGTCCTGATTGAACAATGGTTCTTTAACGCCAAAGGATTGGTGGTTCCTAAATAACAACCACTCTTGCCACTGCGTCATGGCAGGCAGTCCGACCATGAGCCCTAGTACTACTGAAATCACCGTTCTGACGATCCATTGCTTGCCGCCAACCAATTGTCGATATCCAGCAAGCGCTTTTTCTTCTGGAGATGGCGCAATTGACTCTGGTGCGATTCGATCAGCAAGCCAACCGTTAATCAACATCAAGACAGCAAAGGCCACTACAAACACCAAGCCCAACAGAGCCTTTACGCCCAGAGTCCCCCAAAACACATCAGTACGGTCAAGCGTGCCGAACCACAAGGCGTCAACATAAAAACCTGAAATGCTCCTCGCAGATAAGAACAAGACAACGAGCAACCCAATTGCTGCTGTTGCAACTATGCGACCACGGCCTGGACGCTTTAAGCGAAATCCGCCTTGAGGGTTACGGGGACGACGTGGAGGTAAGTCTGAAGGGTTGCGCACGCAGAGGAGATTAGTCGCCTATTGGCGCAATAAGGCATCGGCATCCAGCGTGTGCTGTTGGATGAACATGCCCCGTTGGGAATTCGCTACCGAGGTCTGTTGACCCTGCCAACGAATTGTCTTCAGCATCGGCACAACTTGGTCCATTTGGGTCGACCATCCAACACACTTGTGTTCCTTGGTCTAACACCAAATATGCACCACGGCTGTACGCCATGCGGGCGATATCTGAAACCTGTTGTTCAACTCGCTGCATTTTCATTTCGCGATACACGCTGCGAATGAGATTCGACATTTCGTCTTTGTCGCCATTGCTTTGTTCTACTGCGCGCTGAATCTTTTCGCGCAAAGGTCGAATGGTTGATTCGTCCATTGTTCGTGAAACAACTTGCATCACTGCACTGCGAGTAACACGCTTGCGCAAATCTGCTTTCAAGCTCTTGGACAAACTTTGAGCACCGGCCATCGCAGCTGAAATCACGTCTTCAGAAAGTGCTTCCACATACATCTGTAAGTGTTCGTCTGCCGAAGGCAATACTTTTTCTAAGGCAACAACCGATTTCTTACCCTGCAAATAGGTAAGCATCGAGTTCTCTTCGTCAGCCAGAACTCGCTTCATTTTTCGAGTAATCAGCACCATGATCGGTTCAAGCACTTCGTCGCGATGGTCGAAAACACCTTGATCTACCTTGGGAACAACCACCTTGGGCTTGGTGGTTCGCGCAACCTCTGCAGTACTTGTCTGCTTCAGGCGAGCAAACAGATCATCAACTGATTTTTTCTGTGGCGTTGTTATTGCGGGCTGCTTCTTCGCCTCTACAACTTCAATAACCTTGGCCGCTTCAACTGGTGGCTCAACAACTTCGGTAGTTGGTTGCGGAGCTTCGGCCTCCTTGCGCTTTTTGCCAAACAGTTGCACGACTTCAGCAATGTGCTCTTGTGCCGGCGGTTCAGATCAAGCGTGATCGGACATGCCACCATGTGCTTCATGCATTGCGACCACTGTGGTGTCAGGAATTTCTTCAGTAACTTCTTCGTCTTCAAGTACCTCGACAACTCCAATAATTTCTGTTGTTTCAAAGATTTCAGCGGTCTCAATTGTGGTCGAATCAATCGACTCTGCAATTACGCCAACTACCTTTTCAACTTCAATCGATTCAGATGACTGTGGAATGGCATCTGGGTCTTTGGTGTGATCAAAAAAGATTGGAGCTGTTGCATCTACCGGTGTGCTCAGCCCACTGATTCGGGCAACTTCTTCAGACAATTCGTCAAACTCGGTTAAATCGCCTACAACATCATTTGCTGCAAGTCGAGCCCGATCAAATGCTGCAACCAAACGATCACGATCGTGAATGAGGTGCTCAATTTGTTCGCGTGCCAATTCTCGTCGTCGCGCCAATTCGCTTAATACTTTTTCGCGATACTCACGCGCTTCGATAACCATTTCGCGACCTTGCTGCTTCGCAAGTTCAATTTCTGCCTCAACGTCGGCAACCGCATCGTTTCGCTGACGCGAAGATTCAATTTCGGCTTCTTGGCGGATTCGCGCAGCATCGGAACTGGCTTCGCGAACTAAGCGCTCTGCAGTTTCTGCTGCTCGAGCAATTTGCTGTTTTGCAGCTTCGCGCGCAGCCGTGAGCACTCGCGCAGTTTCTTCACCGAGAAGCGCTGTCACCATCTCTTCGTCTAATGCACCAGGCGCCGACAGACCTCGGGTTTGCATTGCACGAAGTTCACTTTCTAAAAAGCGTTCGCGCTCCTGCAGCCGTGCAAGTTCTGCGGAAACGCCACGCAACAAGTCACGAACTTCTTCTTGTTCAAACCCACGCCTAGCTACGCTGAATTGCGCAGACCCAACAGCCGCCGGCGAAGACGGGTCGGGGCGTGAAAATGAAATTGCCATGCAAACAACAGTACGCCCCGCCTAGAGCGAGATTGTGGCATTCGTGAGCCCACTGCCACCAAGGGATTCAAGAAGGGCTAGCGCCTCTTCAAGATTTTCAACCGCGACAAGTTTGACCGATGAGCCAAGCACTGCTCGCGCAGCGGCTAATTCTTCTGGAGACTGCGATTTTGGAACAATAAACAACTTCGCTCCAGCTGCTTTCACTGCGAATGCTTTTTGTGGCAACGCGCCAATTGCCCCAATAGTTTCGTCTTCATTCATTGTCCCTGTTGCTGCAACTTTCAGCCCACCAAACAGGTCACCAGGGGTCATTTCGTCAAGCAAAGCAAGGGTAAATGCGAGACCTGCAGAAGGGCCACCAATTTGGTCGGTGTCGATAGTGACCTCAAATGGAAGGACAACCGTGCGCGTGTCTGCAGGAATGAATCCGATAATGGTTCGACCTGGCTCGTCTGGACTTTCAATCAACTGGATTCTGCGGTCCTCGGGCTCATTTGACATATGTGGAATGACACTGACGGTGACAATTTCGCCAGGTTCAAAACCTTGCATCGAAGCAGACAATTCAGCCAACGTTGGAACGGCATTACCGTCAAAAGCAGTCAGTGTGTCCCCCGGTTGCAGTTGCTTACATGCGCTCAGCGTTACCGGCACTTCCAAACACACCACTTCTTCAACAATCACGGCTCCAAGTTCAAAAGAAGCATCCAGTCCCAACCTGGTAAATGCCACATACTCTGCAATCTGTTTTGCAGTCGTCATGGACTGAAAGCCAAGTTGCTGCTGAGATCCTGGAGTGCTCTTGCCAAATCGCTCTTCGTAAGACTGCACGTCTACATCGGGGTCAACGGAGCCAACAAAGGTTTCCAGCGCAGAGAGCTGTCCACCAAAGGCGGTTACAAACAGCACAGAATTTTCTGCTGGATAGCGGGTGATTTGGGAAAGTGCTTCCTTCGTAAATCCAAGTCGATTGGCCACCGGTTCGGCCGAACCCGGAGCCACCTCCCAAAAACGCACTTGAATGCTCGCAGCAACGACAACACCCACAAGTGCCAACCAGGCACAGGTCAGCAACGGCAGTGCCCACCACAATTTCCGCAGTTCCGCTTTGTCTGGCCTTGTTGGAGCAAGGGTCGGCGGTGGTAGCGGTACGCTATTTGGCATCGTGACGTCGTTGTTTTCGCTCATCGATTTACCTATTTTCGCTTCCACATTCGGTGTGACAGTAAGGGCTTTGCTTGCCTGCGTTCTAGCAATTGGCGCCCTTGTCGTTCTTGGTGGCACTAAGCCTGCCAGACAAGATCGCCCAAATGTCGTTCAGGTGCAAACAAAGGCGACTCCTTTATATAAGGAACCGTCTGAGAAGCAACGAAAGACAAGCGCCATTGGACTTCTCGGTAGCAGCGTTCTAGCTGGAGCCTTGAGCGCAATTGTTATTTCCGTCGTACTCGCCTATCTCGTCACCACGCTGACGAGTTTGTTGAAATGAGCATCGTGGCCGGAATCCCAGACATCTCTCTACTTCAAAAAATTGAGGCAGTCGTTACAGACTTTGATGGCGTTCACACCGACGACTCGGTCTATGTAGACGAACACGGAAATGAAATTGTGCGGTGTAGCCGATCAGATGGAATGGGGATAACGGCATTAAAAGAAGCAGGTTTTAAGTTGCTGATTCTTTCAAAAGAACGAAACCCTGTTGTTTCTCGGCGCGGGGAAAAACTCAACGTAGAAGTCATTCAGGGCTGTGACAACAAATTGGAAGCATTAAAAATATGGCTTGCCTCTCATAACATTTCTTCACAGCAATGCATCTATGTGGGCAATGACATAAACGATCTTGAGTGTCTGCAGTACGTAGGAATCTCAGTTTCACCAGCAGATGTGCACAAATCCGTAAGCCATGCCGTTTCTTGGAAGCTCTCGAAAAACGGTGG
>CANKUF010000088.1 GCA_947486675.1 Acidimicrobiaceae bacterium | reverse complement strand
CAGCAACAACATGCTTGAAAAAACGTTCAACGCTGGTGTCAAGGTAGAGCAGGCGATTCTTGAAAAAAATGACATGCAGTTTCTGTATAAGGACGGCGAAGAGTACGTGTTCATGGACCAGGGGTCATACGACCAAGTGAACATTAAGCCTTCTGCGCTTGGTGAAGCAGCCGACTATTTGATTGAAAATGCTGTTGCGATCATTGCCACGTATCAAGGCGAAATCGTGAGCGTAGAAATTCCTGCATCAGTGGAATTAGAAATTGCAGTTACCGAGCCAGGCTTGCAGGGTGACCGAGTGTCAGGGGCTCGTAAGCCAGCAACATTGCAAACAGGAAAAGTTATTCAGGTTCCTTTGTTCGTCAACATTGGTGACCGCGTCAAAGTCGACACACGTAGTGGCGACTACATCACACGCGTTTGACCATGTCAACCGGCCGATCCTCCCGTTCGGCGGGTAACGACGCTCGATCCGATGCGCGCGAACGTGCATTGCATTTGCTGTACGAAGCCCATGCCAAGAGCGAAACGGGGACGTCTATTGTTGAGTCGCAAGTTCTTGCGGTCGATGATTTGGTACTCGAAATTGTTCATGGTGTCGATGGCGTAACTGCTTTTGCAGATGAAATTATTGCTGAAAACGCAATCGGTTGGACCCTGGCCCGCATGCCGGTTATTGATCTCATTGTGTTGCGTATTGCGATCTTCGAATTGAAGTCACGTCCAGACGTGCCAACGGCCGTCATTTTGAATGAAGCAGTTGAGCTTGCCAAGACATTTTCAACGGATGAGTCTGGGCGATTTGTCAATGGCATCTTGTCAACGATTTCTAAAAAGGTTCGCCAATAAAAAGAAGTGTTTCTGCATCCACCGTCAGCGTGTGGTGCATGGTGGTGTTGTACGCCTTCTATTTTTCTCAGCGCACGGTAGGTGTTCATAACGGCCTTGGAACATCGGCTTTCGATTTTGGCTTGTATGACCAGGGCATTTGGTTGTTATCGCGTGGACACTCGCCATTTGTCACGTTGATGGGTCGCAATTTATTCGGCGATCATTCATCGTTTATTTTGGTATTGCTCGTACCGCTGTATTGGGTCTTTTCTACGACTTCGTTGCTATTCATCGTGCAATCAGTCGTGGTGGCACTTGGTGCGCTTCCCGTGTATTGGTTTTCGCGACAACGCCTGCGTAGCGAACCGCTCGCTGCGGTCATGGCGGCTGTGTACTTGTTGCACCCTGCAATTGGCTGGACGAACCTTGAAAATTTCCACCCAGATGCTGCACTCGGCACTTTCGTAGCACTGGCAATTTGGGCAGCCTTTGCAAGTAGGTGGCGTTGGTACTGGGTGGCAGTTGTGCTGGCACTCGCTGTAAAGGAGGACGTTGCCTTTGTGTTGATTCCCCTAGGACTATGGGTTTCACTGAAAGTCGATAAGAGGCGAGGACTCGTTACCAGTGTCTTGTCGTTTGCCGCTATGGCAACGATGTTTTTGGTCGTGATGCGCAGTTTCACTGGTGTGGTATTTAGAAATTCGTGGAGGATTCCCTTCGGTGGAATTGGTGGTCTTGTGAAGACCACGTTTACTCAACCTGGAAAGTTGATCGCCTACCTGTGGAGTGAAGATCGTCCGGCATACGTGTGGCAGATGCTTGCACCTATGGGATTCGTGTTCTTGTATGAGCCGAGTCTGGCACTCGTTGGATTTGTGATGTTGGCATCAAATGTTGTCAGTACCTTTTGGTACCAACATTCAATTCACTACCACTATTCCATCATCATCGTTCCGTGCATCGTGATGGGCACAGTCTGGGCACTCGGCAAGTTTTCACGTCCTGCCCGTAGGTGGGCGAGTGCGTGCATTGTCGTGTCGGCACTCGTGTGTGGGTATCTCTGGTCACCAATGCCACTTGCGCGCACGACAACGACACACTGGAATTCGAAAATGGCGCCAGTTGTTGCTGCTCGCGAATCCATCAGTCGTGTTCCCGACGATGCCGTTGTTGCCGCGTATCACTCGCTAACAGCACACATGGCGCGCAGAGTCACCATCTATTCGTTCCCTAATCCGTTTATGCGAAATCTCTATGGACCAGACGTATTCGCTGGTGGTGACCGGTTGCCTGGTGCTGACGAAGTTGAGTACGTGATTCTGCCCGTCAATTTGGACGAAGCTGCCCAGAAAGTCTGGGACGTTGAAAAGGATCGTTTTCATGTTGTGGATGACAACGGTTGGTGGGTGGTGTACCAACGCAACTGATTTTTGATCAACGAATTACTGCTATGGTGAGGACGTCGTTAATTGAACCCCGTGAGGTTCAAACGAGAGGGAAGAATGAATCAAGTTCCAATTGGCACGTCAGGTAAGGCCGTTATGTCTGGCCCCGACGTCAGTAGAGCGATCAGTCGCATTGCTCACGAAATTGTTGAACGAAACCAAGGTGCGCAGAACGTTGTTCTTGTTGGCTTGCAGCGCGGCGGAACGTGGATCGCAGATTTGCTTGCAGAGCGAATCGCTCAAATTGAGCCAAACCTGGTGGTGCCAAACGGATCACTCGATGTATCGATGCACCGTGACGACATTGGTCTACGCCCCATCGTTCCAGGCGCAATTAGCGAAATTACTTTCGACATCAATGGCGCTGTTGTTGTGCTGGTGGACGATGTGTTGTACACGGGTCGCACAGTACGTGCTGCGCTAGAGGGACTGAACAACTTCGGTCGGCCTCGCGCGGTGCAGCTCGCAGTCATTGTGGACAGAGGGCACCGCGAGTTACCGATCCGTCCCGATTTTGTTGGCAAGAACATTCCCACGCAAGTGAGCGATGAAGTAGAGGTTTCTGCTGATGGCGTTGTCGTTACGGCGGTGGAGTCGTGAAGCATCTTCGATCGATTGAAGAACTGGGTAAAGAGGACTTGCTCCGTTTGCTCGACAGCACAGATCAAATGGCAGAAATCAATCGAAGGCCTATTCCAAAAGTTCCAGCGCTTCGCGGCAAGACAGTGGTCAGTTTGTTCTTCGAAGACTCCACCCGCACGCGACTGAGTTTTGAAACGGCAGCGAAGCGGCTGTCGGCGGAAACCATGACGTTTAGCGTTTCTACAAGCAGTGTGAATAAGGGTGAAAGTCTTCGTGACACGGTCGAGACCATAACCGACATGGGTGTTCACGCATTTGTTGTACGCCACAAGTCGGCGGGAGTCCCATGGCAAATTGCGCAGTGGACGAATGCGTCAATCATTAATGCGGGCGATGGTGCGCATCAGCATCCAACCCAGGCGCTTGTGGACTGCTACACGGTTCGCGAGGCTATTGGCCGTAGCTCCTTCGAAGGGCTCAATGTCACCATTGTCGGCGACATTAAGCACAGCAGAGTTGCCCGTAGCAACATTGCAGCCTTCACCATGCTTGGCGCTCAGGTCACACTCGTTGCGCCACCAACGTTGCTGCCAACGCATATTGCCGAGTGGCCAGTTCGCGTGTCGCATTCATTGGACGACGTGATTGCATCTACCGACGTGTTGTACATGTTGCGCTTGCAAAGTGAGCGAATGGACCAAGGTCTCATTCCCAACCTTGGCGAATACGGAAACCGATTTGGGCTCACTGATGTACGTGCGCAGAGACTGCAATCGTCTGCGGTTGTCATGCACCCAGGCCCTATGAACAGAGGAGTCGAAATGCATGTCGACCCAGCAGATTTACCGAACTCGCTGATTCACAAGCAAGTGGCCAACGGAGTGTCGGTGCGCATGGCGGTGTTGTTCGATGTACTTGCACGAGGTGGGGAATTGAATTCATTGAAGGAAGAAGGTGTTGCGTGAGTGTGATTATTTCTGGTGCAACGGTGCTGACCGACAGTGGAGAACAGCTCCTCGACGTACGGATTGATAACGGAGTCATTGCAGAGATGTCTGCCACCATCAAGCCATCTGGTGATGATGTTGTGTTGAACGCGCAGGGGTGCCACGTACTTCCGGGTTTCGTAGATTTACACGCGCATTTGCGCGAGCCAGGCAAAGAAGATTCCGAAACGATTGAATCGGGAAGTCGTGCAGGTGCAAAAGGCGGGTACACCGCACTCGTAGCAATGCCGAACACCACGCCCGCACAAGATTCAATTCCGATCATTGAGTTCGTTCGCGCGCAAGGACGACGCGCTGGTTTGCTCGAAGTGGTTCCGAGTGGATGCATTACCGTCGGTCGAGCAGGTGTTGCATTGGCGCCATTGGCCGACATGGCTCGTAATGGAGTGAAGATCTTCACCGATGATGGATCTGGAGTGCAAGACCCAGCGATCATGCGGCGCGCCATGGAGTACTCACGTGAATTGGGAATCACGCTTGCCCAACATTGTGAAGTGTCTGCGCTTACCGCAGGGGCAGTAATGAACGAATGCTCGTGTTCTAGCGAAATGGGTGGACCGGGGTGGCCGGCGCTTGCGGAAG
>CANKUF010000087.1 GCA_947486675.1 Acidimicrobiaceae bacterium | reverse complement strand
TGGACGCGTTGAATGGCGCACCTGGAGTTCGCACCGCGCGTTTTGCGGGCGAACAAGCAACCGATGCCGACAATCGAGCAAAAATGCTGCGAGAACTAAGTGGCAGAACACGTTCGTGCAGGTTCAGAACAGTTGCACTATTGCGGTTTCCTGATGGGCGAGAAGTGATTGCTGAAGGAGTCTGCGAAGGAACTATCGCAGACTCAGAAATAGGTGAACGAGGCTTTGGCTACGACCCGTTATTCATTGCGCGTGACGGGGATGGGCGAACGTTTGCACAAATGAATGTTGATGAAAAGCATGAACTCTCGCACAGAGGCAAAGCATTTCGTGCGTTATCGCAATTACTGAATAACAATTCACCAACCGCGTAAGTCAATTGCCCAACGGTCGACAATGTCATCGCCGCTGACAATCCATGCTGCTTCGTGTTGAGCAACTGTTGGGTCAATGTGTGCAGGCGTGACACGAATTCGTGTTCCTACTTTTGGAGGTGCGCCAACATTGGGTGAAAACGTGGTGTGTTCATCGGAACAGAACCACACGGCGTGTCCATCGATTGAAGGATTGCCGTGATCCATGCCAAGCGACTTCAAACCAACATCAATAACTGCCCATTGAGCGTTTGACGAGATAACCGTTCCAACTACGAATACGGCTTGAGCAAACGGCAAACCAAGTTGTGCGTATTGCGTGTCCATCAGCGAATACGAGCCAGCCTGAATTTCGGTGACGCCAGTGTTGCTGTGCAAGTTGTACGTGCCGGTTCCGCCTGCAGAAATAATGTCGCCGCCAACATCGTTTGCTGCTGCACGAAGTAGCGCCATGCCTGCTTCAACCTTGGCGAGTCGTTCGCTGTTTTCTGCGACCCTCATGAGGTGGCCTTCGTAGCCCATTACTCCGCGAACAGTTTTGCCGAGTGCTCGTGCTGTGTCGGCAAGTGACCCTGCAAGTTCAGGTGCAATTCCGCAGCGGGGAAGTCCAACGTTGACATCAATGAGTACGTGTTGAATTCCTGCAGCATGTGCAGCCTGCAATGTTTCATCGGAATCAATCGCCACGGTGATGAGCGCTTTGTCTTGCAGTGATGCCATTTCTTGCAATCGAATGGCGTCAACACTTTCGTTTGCAAGAAGCAGATCTTCGCCAACACCAGCCTTGACCATGCCCACTACTTCACGCGGTGTCGCACAGGTAAATGTGGTGTGTCCGGCACGAACTTGTTCGCGAGCAAGCGAAGTGCATTTGGTTGCCTTCATGTGTGGGCGCAACCGTGTGCCAGGTATTACTGCAGCCATGGTGGCAATGTTTTGTCGCGCAATAGCGCCGTCAATCACGAGCGCCGGGGTTTGAACCTCTGAGATGTGCGCTGGTTGAAAACTCACAGTGCCGACGGAGAGACTCGAACTCTCACTGACAGCATCCTAAGTGCTGTGCCTCTGCCATTGGGCTACGTCGGCTAATCGCGATAAGGGTAGTGGCAAGAGGATCGTTTCTTGACACAATGTAAAGCGTGACCTCAACAATGACAGCTTCCCAAGACTCAGATGCCCTCGCCAGCCAACTTGGCCTGGCTGACACCATCGTGGACGAGGGGGCGTTGGCTGAAAGCATTCGCAAATGCGCTGCCAACAATGTGGTGTTGCCAACGTTTGCCCAGTTGGCGAACCCAGCTCTCATCCCAGCTGATGTTGCGGCAGGAGCAGATAAGAATTCTGCAGACCCACGCAACTTGTTCCGCGTGCATTGGTTTAACGACATTGCGGGAAATCGCGTAAACGTTCCCGATCATGTGGTGTTGCCAAAATCGCTGACTGGTGTCGATAGTCCGATCGTTGTGATATTCGGCGATCGTTTCCCGATGATTACCGCTCACAAAGTGTTGGCAGCGTATTCGTGTTTGGCGCCGCGTGTCATCACCGGTCAGTTCAATCCATCAACTCAACGAGCAGTGTGGCCATCAACTGGCAACTACGCACGAGGCGGAGTTGCAATTAGCAAAATCATGGGCGCGCGCGGTGTTGCAGTGTTGCCAGCAGGAATGTCGCAAGAGCGTTTCGACTGGCTTGATCGTTGGACAAGTGACCCGAGCGACATCATTCGCACACCTGGTACCGAAAGCAACGTGAAGGAAATTTACGATGCGTGCAATGAAATGAAGAAAGATCCGAAGAACTTCATCTTCAATCAGTTTTGCGAATTTGGAAACTACCTCGGTCATTACGAAGTGACGGGACGTGCGCTTGCAACGGTGTACGAACATGTTGCGAAGGGCTTGAACCGTCCGAACCTCCGACTTGCAGCATTCACCAGTGCAACGGGTTCAGCTGGAACCATTGGTGCAGGCGACCACCTGAAGGACAAGTACGGAACGAAGATTGTTGCGGTCGAAGCCCTTGAGTGTCCAACCATGCTGGAAAACGGTTTCGGTGAGCACAATATTCAAGGAATTGGTGACAAGCACATTCCGCTTATTCACAACGTGATGAACACCGACGTCATCGCTGCGGTTTCCGACCGTGCAACCGATGAACTCGATGTGTTGTTTAATACTTCCGCAGGCCGCGATTACCTAGTGCAGCGCAAGCACATTCCACAAGAAGTGGTCGACACCCTGCCACACTTTGGTTTCTCAGCTATCTGCAACACCATTGCCGCAATCAAGACCGCGAAGTTGCTTGGTCTCGGCGAAGACGATGTGCTCATCACCATTGCCACAGACGGTGCCGATCTGTATCCGAGCGAGCGCGTCAAGACAATGAAAAAGCGTTTCAATGACAACTTCACGCAAGTTGAAGCTGCAGAAATCTTTGCGGAACATTTGGGAACTGTGCAGACCGATTCCATGATTGATTGCACCGAGCGAGACCGCAACCGTATTTTCAACCTTGGCTATTACACCTGGGTGGAGCAACAGGGCACGCCGCTTTCGGTGTTTGAAGCGCGGCGTTCGCAGTCGTTCTGGCGCAACTTGCGCAGCCATGTTCCAACTTGGGATGCCTTGATTACCGAATTCAACGCGCGCGTCGCTGCAACTAAGTAACCAGCAATGTCCACGCTGGCTCAACCCCAAGTTGGGTGGAAGTGTGCTGTGTGTGGAGAACGAGTTGCAATCGGCACGCCGTTGTCGTGGCGTTGCCCAAATTCCAATGATATGGACACGCATCATGTGTTGCAGATCGAACAACCAATTGCGCCGCTGCGCAGCACTGGTGATGACAACCCATACATCGCATTTCGAAAGTATTTGGCCTGGGATGCTTTCGCTGCGGCAATTGGCATGTCTGAGGATGCGCGAATTGCGTTGATTCGTGAAGCCGATGCCGCGGTAGAACGCGTTGCCGGAACGGGATTTCGTTTTACTCCTTTTGCTCGACACGATGCGCTGTCCGATGCACTGGGGTTTACCGCTGCTGGCGGAGTGTGGGTAAAAGATGAAACTCATGGCGTTGCTGGTTCGCATAAGTCGCGTCATCTCTTCACTGAAATGCTGCACTTACTCGCTGCCGAAAAAACTGGAACTGCATCGTGGTCAACGCCTGATGCTCGTCCGCCACTTGCAATTGCATCGTGTGGCAATGCTGCCTTTGCCGCTTCCACACTCGCCAAGGCAATGAGTTGGCCAATCGAAGTGTTTGTTCCTGAAAACGCCGCTGCAGAACTGACAGATTTATTGCTCTCGGTCGGCGCCACCATTGTGCGCTGCCCACGATTGGCTAATGATCCGCCAGGTGACCCATGTGTGCATCGCTTCCGTGAAGCAGTTGCGCAAGGCGCAATTCCATTTGGCGTTCAAGGAACGGAAAATGCGTGGTGCCTCGATGGCGGTCGCACCATTGGTTGGGAAATGGCCGACAGCATGGAGCGTGTAAGTGGACCACCGCTCGACAGAGTGTTTATGCAAGTTGGTGGTGGTGCTTTTGCAGCGTGTGGAAGTGCCGGCCTGTATGCGGGTGGCCTGCGTCCAAAACTGCATGCAGTGCAGACGCAAGGTTGCGCTCCGTTGGCTCGCGCATGGCAACACGCAAGTGAAACTGGCGGCGGAAAGAATGCTGGTCCGCGCTGGTCTGAATGTATGTGGCCGTGGGAGAACGTGGAGTCGTCGCTTGCCGATGGAATTCTGGATGACGAAACATACGACTGGATAGGTGTATGTAATGCAATGGCAGAAAGTGGCGGCTTTCCGGTAGTTGCAACCGAGCAGCACATTGTTGACGCATACGCACTTGCACACAAGGTGACATCAATTGATGTGAGCCCAACGGGCACGGCTGGACTCGCAGGATTGCTCGCAATTCGTGGCGAAATAGCCAATGATGAACGCGTTGTTGTGGTGTTTAGTGGTGTTCGGCGTCACTTCATGCCACTCCCTTCTGCGCAATAGTGGGGTAGTAGTCTGATCGCCATGAGTAACAGCCCACTTCACTTGCCAAACGCTCCATTTGCACAAGATGGCG
>CANKUF010000086.1 GCA_947486675.1 Acidimicrobiaceae bacterium | reverse complement strand
GAAATCGCTGGTGTTGTGACATTTCTCGCCAGCCCTGCCGCTGCCTACATCACGGGTGCTGTCATACCTGTTGATGGCGGTCTCGGCATGGGGCATTAAGCCCTTTTTCATTGTCCGCGTAGTACTCTGTTTGCGCAACGAAAACCAAGGAGAAAATCATGAGCCAGGAATTGTTTGTACGTTTCACCAAGTGTGCAGTAGAGGTGTTGTCAGTAGACGCTTCAAAGATCACTCCAGAAGCAAGTTTCGGCGATGACCTTGATGCCGACAGCCTCGACTTAGTCGAGCTCGTCATGGCACTCGAAGAAGAATTTGGTATTGAAGTACCTGAGTCCGATCTTGAAGGTGTTGACACTGTCGGCAAAGCCTTCGCGCTCGTCACGTCAAAAGTCAAATAAGCCCCGACCCCCTCGCATCGCATGCAAGGAGCAGGACATCGCATTGCCATCACCGGTTACGGAGTGGTTGCTCCCTGCGGTATTGGCAAAGAAGCATTCTGGGCAGGACTACTTGGGCCCGGTTTCACTGGAGCGAAGTCCGTTGAAATCGAGAACTGGGATCCGCTTCCCTATTTCGATAATCCAAAAGATGCTCGTAGATCAGATCGTTGCGAACAGTTCGCCCTGGCGGCAGCCGGAGAAGCAATTGCACAGTCCGGCGAATTGCCATACGACCACGCCCGTATAGGCACGATCTTTGGAACCGGCATTGGTGGTTTGCGCACGCTTGAAGAAAACGTCATTACGCGCGTAGAAAAAGGCGAGCGTCGCGTTTCCCCATTTCTTGTGCCCATGATGATGTCGAATGCATCGGGTGCAGCAATTTCCATGCGCTACGGGTTTCAGGGTCCAGCAGAAACGATTTGCACGGCTTGTGCAGCAGCAACACATGCAATTGGTAACGCAGCTCGACTCATTGCGTGGGGTCGCTGCGATGCAGTGTTAACGGGCGGAGCTGAAAGCGCTGCCACCATCACCGCTCTCGCTGGATTCAGCAACATGACCGCATTGTCCAGCACATTGGTAAGCAAGCCGTTCGATGCAACGCGAGACGGTTTCATCATGGGAGAAGGCGCAGCCGTTTTTGTACTCGAGCGCATGGATTTGGCAATCGCACGTGGAGCAACCATCATCGCTGAGATTGTTGGCGCGGCAAGCAACGCCGATGCACACCACATCACTGCTCCATCGCCGGGTGGAGTAGGTGCTTCACGTTGCATGCAGATGGCGCTGGACGATGCTGGATTGCAATCAAGTGATATCAAACAAATCAACGCGCACGGCACAAGTACTCCACTGAATGATGCTGCAGAGGCCCAAGCGATTGAGACAGTCTTTGGTAAAAACACCGTTCCCGTTGTTTCCATAAAAGGCGTAACCGGACACCCGCTTGGTGCCGCAGGTGCATTAGAGGCGGCAGCTGTATTGCTCAGCATGGAAAAGAAGTTGATTCCGCCGACTGCAGGAACTCAATCAATTAGCGAAGATATGAACATTGATGTCGTAACCGGTTCTGCCCGCCCATGGGAGCCAGGTCCAACTATTTCAAATAACTTCGGTTTCGGCGGCCACAACGGCTCCGTGATTATTTCGCCTTACAAATAACTCACGCGTCGACGACAACAAATAGCAACTCGCATTCACAAGCGACCTCGCCATTCACTTTTACCACTCCAGAGCCTTTGCCTGCACGTGCCGACATACGTCCAATACTGGCTGAAATTTCCAGTGTGTCTCCAGGAACCACTTGACGCCTGAATCGCGCACCATCTAAGCCACCGAACAACGGGAGCTTTCCTGCAAACTTTGCATCACTCACAATTGCTATTGCACCCGTTTGGGCAATGGCTTCGCACATCAAAACACCAGGCAATGTTGGGCGACCTGGGAAATGCCCAGAGAAGAACCACTCGTTACCAGTTAACTTCCAAATCGTTGAAGCAGACACGCCTGGAGTGAGTTCAGTAATCTCATCGACGAAAATAAACGGATCGCGATGTGCGATTAAATCTGTTGGCTTTGGAAACGACATTACTTGCCCAACGCTTCTAACAATTTTGCGGGAGTGTCTTTCGGCGAAATTTTGTACCACGCATGCAAGATGATGCCATCTGCACCAATGAGAAACGCCGATCGTTCAATGCCCATGTATTCACGACCATACATGGACTTCTTCTTCCACACTTTGTACGCCTTGGCAACCGTATGCTCTGCGTCTGAAAGTAATGGAAAACCAAGTTCAAACTTTTCGTCAAATTTCAATTGCTTTGCAGGCAAATCAGGGCTGATGCCAATAATGGCCGTTCGACCGATCTGATCGGCGATATCTCGCAGACCACAGGACTGTTGCGTGCATCCGGGAGTGTCTGCCTTTGGGTAAAAGTACACAAGCACCTTGCGCTTTGCGTACTTTTTCAGGGAGAGTTTTTTGCCATTCTGGTCCAGCAGCTCGATAGCCGGAGCGACAGAGCCTTCCTTCAACATGTAACGAACTTACTTCACTTGCGATGATGCGTCGAGAGCCTTGCGAACTTCCCCAACATATTCGCCAACAGCATCGGCGTCGTGCTCAATCAAACGGCGCATCACCGAGGCGCCCATAACTACTCCATCAGCAACCATGCTTGCTTCCACAGCTTGTTGGGCATTGGAGACACCAACGCCAATCAGCACTGGCACATCTGTTAACGCCTTCAACCGAGCGGCGAGCTTGGTGGCTGTGCTTGCCAATTCATCTCGCTCACCCGTTACGCCAAGCAGGCCAACTGCGTAAACAAAACCATTGCACCGTTGCAAAATTCGAGGAAGTCGTTCTTCTGGGGCGGTTGGCGCGGCAAGCATGACTGTTTCTATTCCGGCACTGTCGGCCGTGGTGCACCAATCAGTTGCTTCCTCTAGCGGAAGGTCCGGAACGATTGCGGCGCACACGCCAGCCTCTGCCAACGAATGTGCGAAGCGTTCGTTTCCAGCCGAATGCACCGTGTTGTAGTAACACATGACCGCAAGTGGAATATCGATATCGATCGTTCGCAATTCTTGCAAAATTGACAATGGTGTTGCGCCGCGCTCTAGCGCCTGCTCGGAGGCAAGTTGAATCATCGGTCCGTCCATCACAGGGTCGGAAAACGGAATACCAATTTCAATTGCGTCTGCACCATTTGCTGCAGCGGCACGAACGGCATCGGTCCAACCCAGGTATCCACCTGTGATGTACGGAACAAGCAACTTACGACCTGCGTCGCGACGCGCACGTAAATGACTTTCAAGTTTTCCAGTATGCAGAACGGACATCGTTTAGCCCAAAATATCCATCATCTGAGCCACGTCTTTGTCGCCTCTACCAGACAAATTCATGAGCACTGTCTTGCCCTGCATGTTTGGCGCTTCACGAGCAATCCATGCAACAACGTGCGCACATTCAAGTGCAGGAATGATTCCTTCGGTCTTTGCAAGAAGTTGGAAACCTTCAATGACTTCTGCATCGGTGACGCTTGGGTATTCCGCACGACCGATGGAAGCAAGATACGAATGCTCGGGACCTACACCTGGATAGTCAAGGCCAGCACTAATTGAATGCGCCTCTTGTACCTGACCGTATTCGTCTTGCATGAGGTAACTGCGCATTCCATGAACAACTCCAGGAACACCGCGACCAACTGCTGCGCCACCGGCTGGTTCAACACCGACGAGTCGTGCGTGAGTATCTACGAATCCAGAGAATATTCCGATCGCATTCGATCCGCCACCGACACATGCCGTAACAACATCAGGATCAGTGCCAAGCAATTCACGACATTGTGAATGTGCTTCAGTGCCAATGACGCTTTGAAATTGTCGCACCATGTATGGATATGGATGCGGACCCATGACCGATCCGATTGCGTAATACGTGTGTTCAACAGTTGCCACCCAGTCTCGCATCGCTTCGTTCACAGCGTCTTTCAACGTACGACTTCCCGATTTTGCTGGAATGACTTCTGAGCCAAGCAGTCGCATTCTGAACACGTTCAACGCTTGACGTTCAATATCTAGTTCACCCATGTACACCTTGCAACCAAGACCGAGCAAGGCTGCAGCAGTTGCTGCTGCAACACCGTGCTGTCCGGCACCGGTCTCTGCGACAATTCGCTTCTTGCCCATGCGCTTTGCCAGCAGTGCTTGGCCAAGCACGCTATTGATTTTGTGTGATCCTGTGTGGTTCAAATCCTCACGCTTCAGGATCAACCGGATACCGAGTTTGCGTCCCAAGTTGTGACATTCCGTCAAGATTGATGGTCGACCTGCGTAATCACGCAGCAGGTCGTTTAATTCACTTCTAAATGCAGAATCATTCCACGCATCATCGAAGGCTGCTTCAAGTTCTTGACAGGCAGGCACAAGGGTTTCTGGAACAAAGCGTCCACCAAACTCGCCAAAACGACCATCTGCACCAGGCTTAGTCAACATGCTTCTAATGTACTTGCGAA
>CANKUF010000085.1 GCA_947486675.1 Acidimicrobiaceae bacterium | reverse complement strand
CTTGCGGAAGCAAACCTGCGAGCTCATTATCAAAGTCGTCGCTAATAACGAATGGTTCGGGTTCAAGATTGACTTCTGCCACCGGCTGCAGCGCAGACTCGCCCAAAGGAATAAGTGCTTCAACGATTTCTTTAATGGCATGATCGGGCTTCGCACCAACGAACCCATCCATTACTGCACCATCTTTCATGATGAAGACAGCAGGAATACTTTGCACTTGAAAGGCCATGGAAATAGATGGATTTTCATCAACGTTGACTTTTGCTAACACCACCTGCCCGTTCGTGGCATCGCAGTACTTTTCCAAAATTGGCCCGAGAGTTTTGCACGGCTCACACCATGGAGCCCACAGATCGACAATGACCGGAACCGAATTTGAGCGATCCAGCACTTCCACTTGGAACGTTGCATCGGTGACGTCAATGGTCATGCACGGAACGCTACAGCCAACGCCCAGTTTGGCTTCGTAATAGTGGTGGGAAATGACTAGTTTGACGGTGATGGATTTGCCTCACTCAGCGCCCGCCGGAATACGCGAGGAGCGCGTTTCTGCATGGTTATCGGCAAACATTGCTGGAGCAACCGCGCCGTTTACTTTTGACTTGATTGCGGGTGGGCACTCGAACCTCACTTTCAAGGTGACTGACGCATTGGGCAACCGCTTCGTGTTGCGACGTCCTCCACTGAGCCATGCACTTGCCAGTGCACATGACATGGGTCGCGAACACCGAATTATTTCCGCCTTGCATGATTCGCAAGTGCCAGTTGCACCAGCACTCGGGCTATGTACCGATATTGAAGTGAACGACGCACCGTTTTACGTGATGTCGTTTGTGGATGGACTCATCATTCGCGATAACGAAACCGCGCGACGCGACCTGACTGATGCAACACGACTTCATGCAAGCAACTCACTTATTGACACGATGGTGAAAATCCACCAAGTCGTACCAGGCGATGTTGGACTTGGTGAACTTGGGAGACACGAGGGCTACATCGAGGACAGTTAAAACGCTGGTATGGGCAATGGAATGCGTCAAAAACTCGCGAACTACCAGCCATCGATCGAGTGCATGATGAGTTACTCAAGCGCATTCCCGAGCAAGGACCTGCAACTATCGTGCACGGCGATTATCGCTTGGACAACTGCATGATTGATGCCCAGGGAAACATCGCTGCCGTGTTGGACTGGGAACTGTGCACCCTTGGCGACCCAATGGCCGACCTTGGATTACTCATGGTGTACTGGACTGGACCAGATGACGACGCAGGCGCAAATAATTTTGCCACCACCACTGCTCCTGGTTTCTTAAATCGTCAGCAACTTGCAGAACGTTACGCACAGGTATCTGGCCGTGACATTTCGCACCTCGATTTTTATGTGTCGTTTGCATACTGGAAATTGGCCTGCATTATTGAAGGCGTGTATGCCCGATACATTTCTGGCGCTATGGGCGAACATGACCCACAAGCATTTGACGCATTTAAGACACAGGTAGAAACTGCTGCAGAAAAAGCCGAGCAGTTGCTTTCGCGCCTACACTGACGCCTGAAATGACCGACTACAAAATCTCCCCCGATTTCGACGGACAACTGCCTGAACTGAAGCAACCCATCTTGGTTGCCATGATGACCGGCTGGATTGATGCCAGTGCCGCAGCAGCTGCAGCCATGGAAGTACTGATTACTGAAACCAATGCAATCCCCCTCATCGAATTTGATGGCGACACGTTCGTGGATTACCGCGCACGCCGACCTCTCATGCAATTACGAGATGGCGTCATCACCAAACTTGATTGGTCTGCACCACGCATCATGGTTGGACACGATGCGAACAACGAGCCGATTTTGTTACTCACCGGACCAGAACCCGATTCTCGCTGGCAACATTTTGCTCAATGCGTTGTTGAACTGAGTGAAAAACTCAACGTGCGTCGAATGTTAGGAATGGGCGCCTACCCAATTGCCACACCACACACACGCGCCGTGAAAATTTCGTGCACCTCGCCCGACGCGCATTTGTCGTCGCTGCTTCCATTCATTAAGAGTTCTGTGGATGTACCAGCTGGCATGGAGGCCGTGCTTGAGCAGGCCATGTTCAATGCTGGAATTCAGTCAGTTGGTCTGTGGGCTCAAGTGCCCCACTACGTGGCTTCTATGAGTTACCCGGCCGCAGCTGCAGCACTCATCGCAGCAGTATGTGACACCGGCGGTATCTCTATCGATGGCGACAGCCTCCGCGAACAAGCGGGCGCGCAACGCGAGCGTCTCGATGACCTAGTTCGCGGTAACAGCGAACACCTTGCCATGCTTGCCCAACTAGAAACCGCTTTCGACAACATGCACAGTGACAACGGAATTCCAATGTCCGGGTTCGGTGGCGGACCATTGCCAAGCGGTGACGAACTGGCCGCCGAACTAGAGCAGTTTTTGCGAGACAACCAGGCGGACTAGCCCCCCCTTATTTACGAGGCTACGGTTAGGTAAGCGGCACAACTTCGGGGGATTTGCATGCCAGATAGTTCTAGGAAAGATTTCGTAGAAGCGCTAGCGCGAGGACTCGAAGTGATTCGATCTTTTGATCGCATCCATGTGAAGCAAACCATTTCTCAAATTTCTGAGCGCACACTTCTTGCTCGACCAACTGTGCTCCGACTACTGCTCACTTTGGAAGATCTTGGATATGTGCGCAGCCAGGACAATTTCTATTCACTCACCCCAAAAGTAGTGGACCTAGGCATGGCATACATTTCCGCACTCGGCCTGTACGGGGCAGCAAAGCCTCACATGGAGAAGCTCTCCAAGGAAGTGGACCAATCCGTTTCATTGGCAGAACTTGATGGCAGCGACATTGTGTACACCGGTCGCGTTGAGGTGCCAAAAATAATCAGCGTCGGTGTCACTGTTGGAGCGCGATTGCCATCCGCAAGCACCGCATTAGGTCGAGTGCTTCTCGCAGCAATTCCCGATTCTGAACTACAAGCTGTTCTCAGCACGCCATCGCTGTCGATGTATATTCCTCGCACTCGATTCACTGCTGACCAAATTCGTCCAAGATTAGAACCTGTGCGCGAGCAAGGCTGGGCCGAAAGCGATGAGGACTTGCAATATGGCGTGCAAGCAATTGCAGCTCCAATTCGCGGAGAAGATGGCCGAGTGGCAGCAGCTATTGGACTAGGAACTCATACCTCTGAAATTGGTAAAGAGATAGTTCGCGAACGATATTTGCCGCTTCTCCTTGAAACCGCTCGAAGCATTGAGGCGGACTGGGAACACTGCAGAAAGCTGCCAACGTCAGAATCGTCGCTCGCTCTCGACGGGTTGCACCTCCTCCACTTACGTCGCAATAGCGCATGAAACTTGACGGCGGCATCTCCAGCAATCTGGCTACGGCCGCATCATCTGCACAAGCACTTGAGGCTGCTGGGTATTCAGGTGGATGGACAGCGGAAACCGCGCACGACCCGTTCTTCCCACTGCTTCTGGCTGCAGAACATACGAAGCAACTTGAAATTGGTACTTCCATTGCAGTTGCATTCGCCCGCAACCCGATGACATTGGCAAATATTGGTTGGGACTTGCAATCGTTCTCCCAAGGTCGATTCGTCTTGGGGCTGGGAAGCCAAATTAAGCCGCACATCACCAAGCGATTCAGCATGGAATGGAGCCACCCAGCCCCGCGCATGCGCGAAATGATTCAAGCAATACGCGCCATTTGGGAAACATGGCTCACCGGCGAACCTCTGCAATTTCGTGGCGAGTTTTACACCCACACGTTGATGACGCCGTTCTTTACGCCCGACAAGCGCGACTTAGGAACCTTTGGTGTTCCAAAGATCTTCCTGGCAGGTGTTGGCGAACTGATGACCGAAGTTGCTGGCGAAGTATGCGACGGATTCATTTGTCATGGCTTTACAACAGAGCGCTACTTGCGCGAGGTAACGCTTCCCGCGCTCGCGCGAGGCCGCGCTAAAGCTGGCAAAACCATGGACGGGTTCGAAATCGTTGGGCCAAGTTTTGTGGTCACGGGAAGCAATAACGACGAGATGAACACCGCAGCATCAGGCACTCGTCAACAAATTGCGTTCTACGGAAGCACACCCGCTTATAGCGGAGTTCTCGAGCTGCACGGCTGGGGAGAACTACAGGGCCAATTGAATTCGCTGTCCAAAGTTGGCAAGTGGGAAGAAATGGGAAGTCTCATTACTGATGAAATTCTGAACACATTTGCCGTTGTTGGTTCGCCTGAGCACATTGCCCCAGAGCTGAGTAAGCGCTACGGCGATGTAATTGATCGACTGAGTTTCTACGCGCCGTACGCAAGTGACCCAGCGCGCTGGACACCAGTGATCCGCGATCTCAAGTCAATTTAGAGAGTTCCTGCATTTAGTTTTTGAAACATTGCTGCCGCAACAACTTGAAGCTCATCTCTATCTTGTAATTGTTTTGCGGCACGAACCTGCCGAGCA
>CANKUF010000084.1 GCA_947486675.1 Acidimicrobiaceae bacterium | reverse complement strand
TGGTTGCGCCAATTCCAACTGCCGGTCCGTTGATTGCACCAATGATTGGCTTATTGCACTTAAACATTCGCAATGTCACGGTTCCGCCACCATCGCGACGAAACTTTGACTGCGAATCGGTGCTCAGCGAACCGTCATTGAAGGTGCCGCCTCCGCCAGATAAATCGGCGCCTGCACAAAACCCGCGGCCAGAACCAGTCATCACTACTGCACGAACGTTGTCATCAGCATCGATTTCATCGAACACCATGTGCAATTCGCGCATCATGGTGTTGGTAAATGCATTGAGTTTTTCTGGGCGATGCAACGTCACGGTGGCAACGCCATCTGCAACTGAATACAAAAGTTCGGTGTAGGCCATCAGCCCAATCTAGATGTGTGGGCTACACGTCCAAGAAGCGTGAAGCCGCAATTGCCGAACCAATCGCTCCGGCAAGTGCACCAATGATCAAAATGACGAACATAACGGCCGATAAGTAACCAGACGGGACAACCAAGGAAGAAATACCCGTACCAGGCTTGAACCCTGCAACTCCATTAGTCCACGCCGAATTCAATGCCCACAACCCACCGCAGGACACGACCGCGCCAATGAGACCTTGCAACAGCCCCTCAAGCATGAACGGAACTCGAATAAACCAGTTTGTCGCACCAACGAGTTTCATCACTTCAATTTCACGACGACGCGCAAACATGGCCGTTCGAATGGTGTTCCAAATAAGTCCGACGGCAACAACTAACAACACCAACGACATCACGAGCGTGACCGTGCGCACAAACTTTGACAGCGTTGAAATGACTTCGAATTCGTCCTCGGCAAGCGCAACATCTTCTACGCCCGGCAACGAGCGGTACTGCTCACTAAGCGAACGAACCAAAGCCGGGTCTTGTGTGATGGGAACAACCTTGAACTCGGAAGGAATGTTTTCAGGTGTAAGCAGGCTGAGCGTGACAGGGTCGCCAACAAAAATACGTTTTGCTTCTTCGTATGTTTGCGTCTTATCCAAATACTGAAGCTTGTCGACATTGATAATGGTTGGTGCCGACCTGATGGATTCATCGATGAGCGCAATCTGTTCTGGTGTGGCATCGCTGCGCACGAACACGATCATCGCTACGTCGCCCTTCCACTGAACGAGCAGGTTTTCAAATGCGCGTTGAATAAGCAGAGTGGTTCCAACCAGGAGCAGCGCAATGGCTGAAGTGAGGATGGCCGCAGCAGTGAGTGTGAGGTTGCGACGGAAACTGGCCCACATTTCACGAAACGCGTATGCAATTCGAGCGATCATTCGTACACACCTCGCTCTTGGTCACGCACAATTACTCCACGGTCTAACTGAATTACTCGTCTGCGCATGGCATTCACCACTCGATGGTCGTGAGTAGCCATGACAACTGTTGTACCCGTTTGATTGATCTCATCTAGCAACGACATGATGCCTTCACCCGTTGCTGGGTCGAGGTTTCCAGTTGGCTCGTCTGCGAGAAGAATAAGTGGACGGTTAACGAATGCTCGCGCGATCGACACACGCTGTTGCTCTCCGCCTGAAAGTTGATTTGGAAAACGATCTTCCTTGCCAGCAAGCCCAACGAGATCTAACACGATGGGAACTTGACGCGCAATCACATGACGTGGCTTGCCAATTACTTCCAATGCGAAGGCAATGTTTTCAAACACTGTCTTACCCGAAAGCAGTTTGTAGTCCTGAAACACATTGCCCATGTTGCGACGCAAGAATGGCACACGAGAGTCGGGCAAATCATTGACGTTCTGACCTGCAACCCAGACATCACCGCGCTCAGGTCGTTCCTGGCGGTTAACGAGTCGCAGAATGGTCGACTTGCCTGACCCAGATGGGCCAACCAAAAACACAAAATCACCCTTGGCGACGTCAAACGATGCGTCCCGAACCGCAACGGTTTCGGACCCGTACCTCTTGGTCACATTTTCCAAACGGATCATGGGGCCCCTCTCAGGCAACAGGTAATGAGTCTAATTTATGAATCAGAGTTTGCACGTCGCCAGCGGAGGTAGCCCTCCATAAAGGAATCCAGGTCTCCGTCAAGGACTCCAACGATATTTCCGCTTTCAATTTCAGTGCGAACATCTTTCACCATTTGATACGGCTGCATCACATAGCTGCGGATCTGGCTTCCCCAGCCCACCTGCGCCTGCTTGCCGCCGATGCTGCGCAATTCATTTTCGCGCTCTTCCTCGATCCGCGATGCAACCATGGTCTTCAATCGCTTTAATGCATTCTCACGGTTCTGCAATTGCGAACGCTCCTGCTGCGAGGATGCAACGAGACCAGTTGGTTCGTGAATGAGCCGAACTGCGGACGACGTTTTGTTGACGTGCTGACCACCAGCACCCGATGCGCGAAATACTTCCATGCGAATGTCTGCTTCGTTGATTTCAACATCAACTTCTTCAAGCACTGGCCAAATTTGTACGTTGGCAAAACTTGTCTGCCTACGACCTTGGTTATCGAATGGGCTAATGCGCACGAGGCGATGCGTGCCGCGCTCGGACGTGAGCAACCCGTATGCATACCTTCCACGCACCGTGAAGTCAGCCGACAGAATTCCGGCTTCGGCGCCTTCAGAAACGTCACCGATCTCAATGTCAAAACCTTTTCGCTCGGCCCAGCGCGTAAACATGCGCAGCAGCATCTCGCTCCAGTCTTGAGCGTCTACGCCACCATCTTTGGCATTAATTTGCACGATCGCATGAGCTTCGTCATGTACGCCAGTGAACAGGCTGCGCAATTCAAGTGCGTCAAGTTTTGTTCGCGCCTGCGAGATACCGCGCTCTAAGTCTGGCTCTTGACTTTCATCATCAATTTCACGTGCCATCTCGTGAAGCACTTCCAAGTCCTCAACTGATCCAGCTAACGAGGCAAACGCATCCAAGTCGGCTTTCAAGTTTGAATACTCGGAATTCACCTTCTTCGCATTGTCCTGGTCATCCCACAGGTCGGGACGCGCGACTTCAATTTCAAGTTCAGCAATACGCAGACGGCTTGCTTCCACCTTCAAGTACACCGACGCTTCATCTACTCGTCGTCGAACTTCAGTGAGGTCGTTTGAAAAATCACGCATGACAGCTACCTATTCGGAATTGCGATTAATCGCGCCCGTGGCACATCTTAAATTTCTTGCCTGATCCGCATGGGCAAGAAGCATTGCGCGGCGTGAGCGACCAGTCGTCTGCAGATTTCACCACAGTCTTCTGTGCAATTGGGGCTGCAGGCACAGGTGGCGCTAGCGGGTCTGCAGTTGCTCCAACAAAACCACCCTGTGTTTCGGCATCAAATGACGATTCTTGAATGTTTTCCACTTGCAATACCGGAGCATCGTTTTTGACCACTTGAACATGCATTACATACTTCACGAAATCTTGAGCAATGCCCTTCATGAGCGCGCCGAACATTTCGAATCCTTCGCGCTGCCATTCGGTGAGCGGATCTTTTTGGCCCATCGCACGAAGGTTGATTCCCTCTTGCAAATAGTCCATTTCTTCAAGATGCTCACGCCAACGCTGGTCGATAATGCGCAGCATCACCTGACGTTCAACTTCGCGCATGGTCTGTTCGCCCATTTCCAACTCGCGTTGGGCGTAGTAGCGAGAGGCGTCGGCCATCACTAGGTCGTACATGTCATCGGTCGAGCCACAGTTTGCAAGCGACGCTTCGGTGATGGTGGTTGGCCAGAATGAGACCAACTCTCGTGCGAGGCCTTCCAAGTCCCATTCGTCTTCAGCGTCAGAAACGCAATGACTGTCGATCAAGGAATCAACCGCATCCGCCAAGTACTCCATGGCTGCAATTTTGAGATCGAGGCCTTCAAGAATCTGATCACGGCGCTGATAAATAACTTTGCGCTGTTCGTTCATGACCTCGTCGTACTTCAGAACGTTCTTGCGAATTTCTCCGTTGCGCTGCTCGACTGTGCTTTGCGCACGCTCAATTGCTTTGGTCACCATTTTTGCTTCAATTGCTTCGTCATCGGGAAGCGCTTTGCCCATGACCCAACTGAGGGCACCCGTTGCAAACAGGCGCATGAGTTCGTCGTCGAGACTGAGATAAAAGCGGCTTTCACCGGGATCGCCTTGACGACCTGCGCGACCACGCAATTGATTATCGATACGGCGTGACTCGTGGCGCTCGGTTCCAAGCACATACAAGCCACCTACTTCACGAACCTTTGCGCCTTCTGCCTTGCACTGCTCTTTGAGCGCTTCGAGCACTTCCTTGTATCGGGCCTGCGCTGCGATTCGTGCCGTGCGATATTCCTCAGGCATTTGCGCCAGCGGCATCGCTAACTCAAATTCATCCTTCAACGCGTCTTCGGCATGGCCTTCGCTCAGCACCTGTTGAAGTGCAAGACCTTCTGGGTTACCACCCAACAAAATGTCAACACCACGGCCTGCCATGTTGGTTGCAACCGTGACAGCCCCCAAGCGCCCGGCTTGGGTCACAATGTGTGCCTCACGAGTGTGCTGCTTTGCGTTTAGCACTTCGTGTTTAATGCCTCGCTTTTCGAGCAAACGTGAGAG
>CANKUF010000083.1 GCA_947486675.1 Acidimicrobiaceae bacterium | reverse complement strand
CTGTGCATCAATTTCATCGGTGACGCGTTACGCGATGCCACCGACCCGCGAATGGATGCAGGTAAGTGATGTCAAATTCCGTTCTTCAGATTCGCGATCTGCGGGTCACATTCAATACCCAAATGGGCGAGCTGAAGGCTGTTCGAGGAATTGACGTTGACGTCGCTCCTGGAGAAATTCTAGGCGTTGTTGGCGAGTCGGGGTCTGGAAAGTCGGTTTCCTTTTTGGCTGCAATGGGCTTGTTGCCAGCAAGTGCAAGCATTTCTGGAAGTGTGATGCTTGACGGCAAGGAACTCATTGGTTCGAAGCGAAAAGCGATTCGTTCAGTGCGCGGGAAGTCTTTGGCGATGGTGTTTCAAGATCCACTGTCAGCACTTAACCCAGTTCACCGCGTCGGCGATCAAATCGTTGAGATGATTCAGTCACATCAGGACATGAATACCCATGATGCTGAAAAGAGAGCTGTCGAATTGCTCGAGATTGTGGGCATTCCACAACCGGGTGAGCGTGCGCGGCAGTACCCGCACGAGTTCTCTGGAGGAATGCGCCAACGTGTGGTCATTGCCATGGCAATTGCCAATAACCCGAAAGTGTTGATTGCGGATGAACCGACCACAGCGCTCGACGTGACGGTGCAGGCCCAGATTTTGGAAGTGATCCAGAAGGTTCAGCAGAAATTTGGGACAGCGGTCGTTCTGATTACGCACGATTTAGGAGTTATTGCACGGGTGGCCGACAGTGTGAACGTCATGTACGCAGGGCGCAATGTTGAAAGTGGATCGGTGCAGTCAATTTTCGATCATCCAAGTCACCCATATACGCGTGGCCTGTTGTCGTCACTGCCGCACGAGGGAGTTGATCGACTTCAGCCGATTGCTGGTTTCCCGCCAAACATGCTTGCACCACCATCGGGATGTGGTTTCGCACCGAGGTGTCAATTTGCAGTTGACTCGTGCAATGCTGAATTGCCATCGCTACAGCCATTTGATGATTTGCTTACTTCGTGCATCCGTGCCGCTGAACTGCGTGTTGGGGGACAGCAGTGAACAGCACGCATGAAGAAACACTGCTGAGTGTTCGCAACCTGGTTAAAAACTTTGAATTGCGAGCCAGCAAGGGAATTCGTAAGACGCAGCGCGTTGTTCAAGCGGTATCTGATGTTTCTTTCGAAGTAAAGGTTGGCCAAACACTTGGCTTGGTAGGTGAATCTGGCTCTGGGAAGACCACGGTTGGACGATCTGTTTTGCAACTCATTGAGCCGACTGCAGGTGAAGTGATTTTTGAAGGGCAAGATCTCACAAAAATGAGTTTTGAAGAATTGCGTCACGTCAGGCGTCAGATGCAAATTGTGTTTCAAGATCCGTTTGCTTCACTTGATCCAAAGATGACGGTTGGTAGCTCAATTGCAGAGCCTCTCGTCGTGCAGGGTGTTGGTGGAAACCATCAAGACAAAGTTGCAGAGCTGCTTGATCTCGTTGGACTGGCTACAGATCATGCAAAGAGATTCCCCCATGAATTTTCCGGCGGCCAACGCCAACGCGTTGGAATTGCTAGGGCGCTCGCACTTGACCCCAAATTAATTGTGTTGGACGAACCTGTATCGGCACTTGACGTGAGCATCCAGGCCGGTGTTGTCAATCTGTTCGCTGACTTGCAGAAGCGGCTTGGCATGTCGTACATCTTTATTGCCCATGATCTGTCAGTTGTTCGCCACATTGCAGATCAAGTTGCTGTTATGTACCTCGGAAAAATTGTTGAAATTGGCGACAAAGAGTCGGTGTATCGCAACCCATCCCATCCATATACAAAGGCATTGCTCTCAGCGGTGCCGGTACCAAATCCAACAGTTGAGCGATCGCGCCACAGAATCATGCTCGAAGGCGATGTTCCCTCACCAGTAAATCCTCCGACCGGTTGTCGATTCCGCACGCGCTGCTGGAAAGCAACCGAATTGTGCGCGGTTGAGGAGCCTCAATTAGTGGTCCGCTCTTCAGGGCAGCAATCGGCTTGCCATTTTCCTGAATAGTCGTTGAAGCCAGTAATCGGTAGGATCTTCCCGTGCGTAATTTCATCACCATCGTCACCATCGTCATCAACGTCTTGTCGCTAGTAGCGCTCGTATCTGGAGTGTTGCTCCATAGCGGTCGTGGCGGCGGTTTAAGTGACATGTTCGGTGGAGGTGGAGGAGCAGCACTGGGTTCGGCTGCTGCTGAACGCAACCTCAATCGCATCACAACAGTATTCGCACTCGTTTGGGTGATTACCGTGATGGCGCTTGGAATGTTCCTCGCCTAATTCGGTGGCGAACAGGTAAAATTCAGTACCACGTCGGAGTGGCGAAATTGGCAGACGCACCAGCTTGAGGGGCTGGCGCTCGAAAGGGCGTAGGGGTTCAAGTCCCCTCTTCGACACCAGAGTTACGTAGTATTTGGCTATGGCCGTTGTTGTTTCTCCGGTCTACAGCGAATCTGAAATTCGCGAGATCCAAAAGCGCACACTTCGAGTATTAATCGCTGGCCAAATTGCTGGTTCGGCAGCGCTTTCTGCCGCTGTAACGGTTGGTGCATTCGTCGTTCAAGACATTCTCGGTCAGAAAACGCCGTGGGGTGGTATCGCGTCCGCAACGGTCACCATTGGCACCGCTTTCATGGCGCAGTTGCTTTCTCGCTTGATGTTGAGGCAGGGACGCAGGCGTGGGTTGATGCTTGGATACTCGTTGGCGCTCATCGGTGGCTTGATCGCTGGTTTTGGAGTTGAAAGTCAATCGCTGTGGATTTTTCTCGCTGGTCTATTTCTGTTTGGCAACGGGCAGTCTGCGAATCTGCTCTCTCGCTATGCGGCAACTGATTTAGCGCGCGCCGAAAACAGAGGCGCAGCGATGAGTCGAATCCTGTTCGCCTCAACTTTTGGTGCAGTGTTCGGACCGATCTTGATTAAACCCGCGGAGCATCTTGGTCAGAGCCTGTTCGGATGGAATCTCTACACAGGTCCGTGGGTTTTCTCCGGTTTGTTCTTTATCACATCATTCATCAATGCGGCATTGCGACTGAAGCCAGATCCGCTAGTCGTAAGCGGTGGAATTGCTCCTCGAAAAGCTGTAGACAATGCGTCTGCTGATGATGAGCGAATGAGCGTATTTCAATTTCTTTCATCGTCACCGAAAACTCGTCTCGCCTTCTATGCAATGGTCATTTCCCATGTCACCATGGTTGCGGTGATGACGATGACTCCAGTGCATTTACGGGAGCACGGACACGAAACTGTGAGTGCGTACATCATCTCGTTGCATATTGCAGGAATGTATGCCTTTAGTCCACTCGTTGGACGCTTTAGCGATCGTCACGGTCGTTTGAATACATTGCTGGTTGGGTGTTTGATCCTGATGTTGAGCACCGTCATGTCTGCCTTGGCTGGAAGCAATCCAGCAGTGTTTTTTCCATCACTTTGGCTACTCGGAGTGGGTTGGAGTTTCGGATTGATCGGTTCATCAAGCCTGCTTGTTGATTCAGTGCCAATCGACTATCGAGTAAAGGTGCAAGGCTCAGCTGATGTGGCCATGAGCTTGTTCGGTGGCGTAGCCGGTTTTTCAAGTGGATTCATACGTAAAGCGTGGGGGTTCCCTTGGTTGTCAATGTTGGGCACGATGATTGTGTTATTTCTGTTGGCATTATTATTGCTCAATGTTGAACGATTTAAGTTGCAGGAACCGTAATGCCTTCATGGAGTAACTGGGCAGGCAATCAGCGTTCGAAGCCAGTTCGTATTGAACGCCCTTCAAGTGAATCGGAAGTCGTCGAGATTGTTCTTCGTGCTGTTGCTGAACATCTTCGAGTGAAGGTCGTTGGATCTGGACACAGTTTCACAGGGATTGCTGTTCCGGATGAAGTGATGATTGATCTCGCACAGATGAACCGGGTGGTGAATGTTGATCACGTAGGTGGAGTGATCACTGTCCAGGCTGGAATTGTGTTGAGCGATTTAAATGCCTATTTGGAGTCGCATAAGTTATCGATGCCAAATCTTGGCGACGTCACCTATCAAACATTGGCCGGGGCAGTCTCCACATCCACCCATGGAACAGGTTTGCAGCGAACTGGTCTTGCCGCACAAATTCGTGCATTCAAGTTGGTCACATCATCTGGAGAGGTTCTTACCTGTGATCCTGTGCAAAACGCAGAGTTCTTCCATTGTGGGCGAGTGTCGCTAGGTGCACTTGGAGTAATTACTGAAGTGACGCTGAATGTGGTTCCAGCGTTCAACCTGCGTGCTGTTGAACAACCGATGCGAATTTCACACGTGTTGGACAATTTTGCACAGTTAATTCAAGAGAACGATTTTTTCGAGTTTTACTGGGTGCCGCACACAAAATGGGCATTGACAAAGGCAAACAATGTCAGCATGGATGCCATTGATTCCCCTGGCAGATTTGCCACGTGGTACAACAAAATGTTCATGGAGAACTATGCATTTGGTTTGTTGTGCCGAGTTGGAAGGCTCTTTCCAAAACTGATTCCGAAACTCGCAACGATTCTGCCATCTTCAGGTCGCGTTGAAGATGTA
>CANKUF010000082.1 GCA_947486675.1 Acidimicrobiaceae bacterium | reverse complement strand
CAGCGGTAGCAACGGTGGGCGAGCGCTTGCCAATGTTTTGTCTGGAGTAGTGAATCCGTCTGGACGCATACCGTTCGTCATTCCGCACGACGAATCTCATCTTCCGTTTTTCGACCGCAATGCCAAGGCAATTACATATGACTACTGGCATGGGCAATGGAAACTTGACCGCGATGGAAACAAGGCGATGTTTCCATTTGGATTCGGATGTAGCTATACATCCTTTGAGTATTCAGACGTAAGTGTTGAATTTGGAGAAGTAGTAAAAGTTCGTTGTGCAGTGCGCAATACGGGTGCGCATAATGGCGCCACTGTGGTTCAGGTGTACGTAGGTCGTAATGAGTCTGTAATCGAGCGACCACGACGCAGGCTCGTTGCCTTTAAGCGAATAGAAGTTGCCGCCGGCGAAACTATGAACGTTGAATGCGAGTTTCCAATTTCAAAGATTGCCACCCGCGATACGGCGAGTCGTAGTTGGTTTGTTGAAGGAGGCATTTGGAATTGTGAGGTTGGACAATTCTCTGGTGACCCCCAGTCGTTGTCTGCTTCATTTCTTGTTTCCGAAAGAATTCAATTGTGACTAACATTTCAGTTCATGGCAACTGACGATCGCTCTGAAATTCATATTCGCTCCCGCTGGGGAGAAATTGACTCCAATGGGCATATGCGCAATGTTGCATACCTCGATATCTCTGCGAACTCTCGCATGGAGTTCTTTAACGCCAATGGTTACACGCTCACTGAGTTCTTTGGTGCGGGCCTTGGACCGGTTGTGTTGAAAGACGAAATTGAATACAAGCGTGAGGTTCGTTTAGCCGAAGATCTCACCGTGACGAACGAACTTGCAGGCATGAGTGAGGACAACACGCGGTTTATCTTTCGCAATCAATTCATTAAGGCAAATGGAAAACTGGCCTGCAAGATTTCGAGCTTGGTTGCATTCTTTGATCTAACTACTCGCAAAATGATTGCTCCGCCTGAAAATTTGATGAAGGCGATACTGTCGTTGCCTCGTTCGGAAGACTTCAGCACGATCGCGCAATAGCCATAGGGGTACTGTGGGGCATGGCAAAAATGTCTCGTGCATACCGAGTGTTGAGTTTGACCGCAATTGCCACGTTCCTTGTTTCGCTCGACTTGAGCATTGTGGTAGTTGCTCGCGGAGAAATTGAAGACACTTTCGGCCATGACCAAGCAAACGTTTTGGCGTGGGTGTTTTCTGCATATTCAATTGCGTACGCCGCAGGTTTGTTGACTGCTGGTCGATTTGCTGACGTGTTTGGTCGTAAGCGCGCTTTCTTGCGGGGTCTCACCATTTTCAGTATCGGTTCGGTGTTGTGTGGTTTTGCTCCGACGGCATGGATGTTGGTGCTTGCTCGAGTCATTCAGGCAATTGGTGGTGCGCAACTCACGCCCGCATCTATCGCGCTAGTTCTGCCGGAGTTTCCAGTTGAAAAACGAACACAGGCAATTGCTATTTGGGGATCGGTTGGTGGACTCGCAGCAGCAATTGGACCATCTGCAGGTGGTGTGCTCGTGGATTGGTGGGGCTGGCGTTCACTCTTTTTCATCAACGTTCCGTTCTGTATTTTCACCGTGCTGATGGGTAGGAAGATATTGCGCGAGAGCAAGGACGAAAATGCTCAGCGCAAAGTTGATTACCCGAGTGTGCTGTTTGGCTTCTCTGGAGTTGCCCTTGTCGTGCTTGCAATTTCGCAAAGCGAAGAGTGGGGCTTTGTTGACATTCGTTCGGGTATTGCTTTTGCAATCGGTTTGATGCTGATTGGTGGGTTCATTAGGCGCTGTCAGACGGTGGAGAGTCCACTTCTTGATCTGTCGCTGTTCAAGCTTCCGTTCGTTGTTGCTTCAAACTTGTCTGGCGTGTTGTTCAGTGTTGGGTTCATTGGCATGTGGCTGCTCAACACCACATGGTTGCAAGAGGTTTGGGATTACAGCGTGGTGCGCTCTGGCCTTGCAACATTCCCAGGGCCAGCAATGGCAGCACTTGTTGCCCCATTTGCGGGCAAATATGCAACGAAACTTGGGCATGCACGCGTGCTGTTCGTTGGCGCCGTAATGCTCAGTTTTGGCACGTTCATGTTGGCCAGCTTCATGACGACAGAACCCGAATACATTGCTCATTATCTGCCGTGGATGTTGGTGACAGGTATCGGTGTGGGTTTGTCTATTTCCACGCTGTCTAGTTCGGCAACTGCATTCTTGCCACCATCAGAATTTGCAATGGGATCAGCACTCAACACCACGACTCGCCAAATTGGTACAGCGCTTGGCTCGGCAATCGCGCTTACTGTTGCGGCTCCGGCGTTTAAGCAGATTTATGACCTAGGAATTCGAGTAACTGATGCCGCAGCAACGGGATCACCGTTGGTGTGGACAGAGGAAACAGCCAAGCTTGACTTGTCTGCGTATCACACTGCTTGGATCATCAATGGAGTGGTGTATCTGGCTGCGGGGTTCCTGATGATTTTGATTTATCGCAAACCAACGAATGCGCAGATGATTTCAGCGGGTTCAAAAATTACATTTGAAGATTAAATTCGGCAATCTCGACTACACGTTGTTCATCAATTGCACGGTGCGCTGCAACTCCAAGCACGACTGACCACAAACCGTCGTTCACTGTTACCTCAGCGTTGTCTTTGGAGATCACGGCTTTCACGAACTTGTCTATTTCAACGTAACTTGCACCGAAATGCGCACCTGCGTAGGCAACATCTGGGCTCATCGTTGCATCAATTTTTCGAATGTCTCGGCTTGACCTATTACCAACATAAATATGTCCTGGGCCTGGAATGTGTGCTTCGGCTTTGCCAAGACTGCCAACAACTGCAATCTCTTGTTCATTCCTTCCAACCTCAGCAAACATGCTGAGGTCGAGCATTGCGCGCATATTGTTCGCAAACTCCACAATGACATAGGCGTTATCCAAAATGTCTGCACGCTCACCGTCGTAAAACTCATCGAGATGGTTTACGTCTTGTGCACCACTCGCCATCACGCGTACGGGAGGGGATTGTGCAATCAAGTTCATCAGGTCAAAAAAGTGACAACACTTTTCGACCAACGTTCCGCCTGTATTTCGTGAAAAACGATTCCAGTTGTTCACTTTTTGCAAGAACGGAAAACGATGTTCGCGAATGCTCAGCATTTTCACATCACCAAGTTCCCCCGAGTTCACCACGTCAAGTAGTCGAGCAATCGGTGTCATGTAGCGATATTCAAGCCCAACCCAGGTGAGCGCACTGCGCTGTTGGGCAAGTGCAACCACGTCTTGGCAGTGCTCAATAGTTGTACACATGGGTTTTTCCACCAGCACGGGCATATCGGTGTGCAAAATGTCGAGCAACAAAGCGTGGTGAGTGAAATTAGGAGAGGCAACAACAATTGCATCAATTTCGCCAGACTTCAGTAACTCGCGATGATCGCGAAACTCGGCAACTGAGTTGTCAGCGCCGAGCGCCTTCCTTGCCCATTCGAGAGGCTCTTCATGAGGGTCTGAAATTGCAGTGATGACGGCATTCGGATTGGCGTTTACATTGCGAATGTGTTCGCATCCCATCATTCCTGTACCAATTACACCGATGCGCGTCACCATGTCGCCACTTTAGGGCGCCATGGCTCGTAGCCTTGCGCTGTGACTAAGCCGATACAAATGGAGTTCGTTCTTTCGGCAACGAACGTGGATCAGTTGCCAGATTCCAAGGCGGAAATTGCTTTGGTGGGCAGGTCGAACGTAGGGAAATCTGCATTGTTGAATGCAGTGTGTAATCGCAAGAGCTTGGCTCGCGTGTCGAATACCCCCGGTCGCACACAGCTCATCAACTTGTTTCAAACTCCAACGGGTGGAACCGTTGTCGACCTTCCTGGGTACGGCTATGCGGCTGTTTCAGGAAAGTTGAAGCGCGGTTGGGAAAAAATGATTGTTGGCTATCTGAATGAGCGAGAAGAACTTGATCTCATCTTGGTACTTGTTGATGGAGTGATTGGGCCAACTGATTTAGACCTCATGATGCTTGAGCAGCTGCGTGCAAGTGAAGTGAATTTCCAGATCATTGCTACCAAGCAGGACAAAGTAAAGCCTTCTCAACGCGATACGCGTAAACGCGACCTGGCGAAAAACTGTGAGGTCGACCCAAGCGAAGTGGTGTGGACCAGCACGACCACCAATGAGGGAATTGAAAAAGTTCGCTCAATTGTCAATCGTGTCCTGAAGTAGACCACTGTTTATTCCGTAGGCTGTGGCCATGGAAGTTGAAATGATCGTTGAGATCCCGCAGGGGTCACGTAATAAGTACGAAATGAATCACGACACGGGTGAGATTTGGCTCGATCGCACGCTCTTCACTGCAACGCAATATCCGCTCGATTACGGGTTTTTCCCCAACACGCTTGGTGAAGACGGAGACCCGCTCGACGCATTGGTATGGCTAAGCCAACCAACATTTTCTGGATGCCATGTCATGGTGCGACCTGTAGCGGTGTTTTGGATGTCGGATGAAAAGGGCCCAGACGCGAAAGTGTTCTGTGTTGCTTCGCACGATCCTCGTTACGTGGCTTACCAAGACATTGAAGATCTGC
>CANKUF010000081.1 GCA_947486675.1 Acidimicrobiaceae bacterium | reverse complement strand
CGTTCATTCCTTGCAAGACGTACTTCGTGATGGCCGGCGCGTAGGCCTTGCCGCCGTCAACTTTTACCAACGCCTTCACAGCAGTTGCTCGCTCGGTTTTCACTTCGACCACATCAACAAGTTCAAACGTGTGTCCGCTAAACGTTGCGACCTTGCCAACTTCCAAATTCAATTCTTGGCTGTGAGTGAAACTGTTTGACGCCGCAAGCGCAACCGCAATGATAATGACACCAAGGTGCACGATCATTCCGCCGTTTGCTCTGCCAACAAGTCCGCGCAAACCTTGCCTGCGCGTTGCCAACACCACTTGACGCAAGGCCGAACCAGAAGCAAACCCACCCATTGCGAATGTCAAAAGTGGCGCTAGCCCTGTTGCGCCAACCCACACGCTTCCAGCGAGTGCAAGCACGCCACACCAGGCTGGCCAAAACAGGCGCTTTGACAACAATTCTTGCGATGCCTTGCGCCACGGCAAGACAGGGGCAATAGCCATGATGGTGAGCATGGTGATGCCAATTGGAATAGTGAGCCGATCAAAGAATGGTTCACCAACAACGATGGTTCGAGATTGCAATGCTTCGACAACAAGTGGGAACACGGTTCCAAGCAACACCACGAATGCAAAAACCGCAAACAACACGTTGTTTGCAAGGAACGCACCTTCGCGAGACAACGGTGAGTCGATGCTGCCTGGTGAATGCAGTCGATCTCCACGCCAGCCAATGAGACCAACTGACACCACAACAATTACTGCAAAGAATGAAAGCAACCATGGACCAATTGCGCTTTGACTAAACGCATGCACGCTGTTCACTACACCAGAGCGCGTGAGGAATGTTCCAAGAATGGTGAGACTGAACGTTGCAACCAATAGCGAAAGATTCCACACCCGCAACATGCCGCGACGTTCTTGCACGAGCACTGAGTGAATGTATGCAGTCGCAGTAATCCATGGAAGTAGCGAAGCGTTCTCTACTGGGTCCCATGCCCACACGCCGCTCCAACCCAACACTTCATAGCTCCACCACGAACCAAGAATGATGCCGATGGTGAGGAAGCCCCAAGCGAACAGCGTCCAACGACGTGTTGCGAGCAACCAACCTTCACCCAATCGTCCAGTGATCAGCGCCGCAATGGCAAAGGCGAACGGAACTGTCATGCCCACGTAACCCAAATACAACAGAGGCGGATGGAACATGACGAGCAAGTGGTTTTGCAGCAACGGGTTCGGACCAGGTCCGTCAAACACGCCTTCAGGGCCAACTGCAAATGGGTTCGCTGGACCGAACGAGAGCAGGAAGAAAAACAGCGAAACAATAAACATGACGCCAAGTGCGTAACGCGACAACACATCGTCCATCTTTTTGCGCAACCAATACGTGACGCCAAGTGTGTAACCCGCAAGGATCAACACCCACATCAAAATGGATCCTTCAAGCGCGCTCCACACCGCTGCAAAGTTGTACACCGCAGGAGTCGAAACACTGCCCACTTTTTGTACGTAGTCAAGTGAGAAGTCTCGAGTAATCATTGCCCGTTCCATAACGGCGAACGCGCCAAAACTTGCTGCAAATACCAAAATGGCGAATCGTGGAATGAGTTTTGCTACTGCTTGGTCTCGTTGACGCGCACTAGACAATGCCGCAATCGCGCCGAACAGCGAACCGATAATGCCGACTAAGAGAAACGCGCGACCAAGCGCACCATTTATCCCGCTAGCAAAGAACACTGTTCTGCTTTCGATTGCGCAAGTCGATCCGGATTGGCTTCAGAGTATGAATTTGAATGCTTTACTTCGATTCGATTGGCTTCAAAGGTGTCGCCCACCAGTTGCCCATGTGCAACCACCGGAATACATTCTTGAAAAATTCCACCCGGGTCTCCGTTGTATCGCACATCGATCGTTTGATTGTTGAACATCAGCACAAACGTTGTGCTGCCCATGCCCGACTTCAACGAATCTTGCTCCACTGTGCCCTGCACTCGAAGTCTGCGGTTTGGCCCACAACCTGCACGCTGCCCGATTTCGTCAACGTTGCAATAAAAGTCAATTGCCGATGTCAGGAATTGAGAAACAATGAACCCGCCAGCAGTTACAACCACAGCCAACATGGCCACGTACTTCCACTTGCGATTGCGCTTTCGTGGCGCAAGTGGTGCGTTGTCTGACGACGTGCGCGGAGTTAAGTCCACGGTTTGTCCTTGTCGGCAACCGTGCGCGACAAGTTGCGTCCTTGCTTAATGGTGTACACAACCAATCCAATAATTACGCCAAACGTAACGCCGTACGTTGCGATGATGAAGCCGGCGTGATTCATGCTTGAGCCTCTTTCAATCGCTCGGCAACCGCCACGTCAATTGCTGTTGTTTGCTGCGCATCTTGCATGGCCATGATGCGCTGACGGTGTGATACCAACCAGGCAAACAACACCGAGAACCCGAATACGCCGAACAACAGCGTGAACAGCATGATTCCGTCCATTTTGATGTCGCCATCTGGGCTTAACACCGTTGCACGCTGATGCAGTGAGCGCCATAAGACCACGCTGAAGTGCACCAATGGAATTTCAAGCACTGCAAGCAATGCAATGACCGATGAACGACGTGCGCGTTGCTGTGCAGTTCCGCCTAATCCGCGCACAGCCAAGTAACCGATATACGTCACGAACAAAAAGGCTGTAGTGGTCAGTCGTGGGTCCCACACCCAGTACGTTCCCCAAGTAATCCGTCCCCACAAACTTCCACTGAGCAACGTCATTGCCATGAACAACACGCCAACTTCGGCAGATGCGCCAGCAACTCGGTCGAAGCCCATGGAATGTTTCTTGCCAATCATCCAGCACGCGGACGCAACACCCGTGACGATGAACGCCAAGTACGCGATCCATGCAGTTGGCACATGCACGTACATAATGCGAACTGCGTCGCCTTGCACGGCATCTTCAGGAGTGAAAAACAATCCGCCGAGGAAAACCCAGCCAAGCGCAACAATGGCCATCAGCCCATACAGACGGGTGGCCGGCGTGCCTACCCCTTTAAACGTTTGCGTCTCTGTGTTCATATATTGCCCTTCATCATTCCTCAATTAGTGAGCCAAATGACAGCAGGCCACCTAACCCAAATACTGCAGCGAACACCGCGAGTACTGCTACCCACGGCCAACCTTCGCCGACTGTTACACCACCACTTCTGAATGCCGATTCGGTTGCCCGAGTTGCACAGATCAATACTGGCGCAACAACTGGAAGGAGGAGCAGTGGAAGCAATGTTTCACGACCACGAGCACCTGCAGTCAATCCGCCATACAGAGTACCTACGAAGGCCAAACCAGCCGTAGCGCACAGTATGCAAGTGACCAATAGCACTGCTCCAGAACCATTCACGTTCACGCGATACAACACGACTGCGGCAATGAATAACACCGATTCCAACATGAGCAATTGAACAAACAGTGCAGCAGACTTTCCAATAAAAATGCCTTGCGGATTCACACCGGCAACTCGCAACGAATCCAGTGCCCCGTCATATGTCTCGACAGCAAATGTTCTCTGCACCAATATAAATAGTGAGAACAACGTTGCAAGCCACACCAGCCCGCCAGCTGTTCGTTGCAGTACATCGTCATTGTCCAGCGCAAATGCAAACATGACCATAACCAGGCCGGAAAATGGCAGCACTTGGTTTGTCACCACTCTTGAGCGCAGTTCAATGCGCAAATCTTTTGCAGCAACTGCACGAGCGATACGACTTGTTGACATACTCATTGCGAATCACGCACCTGACCAGCAACAAGTGAAACCGTTCGTGTGGCAAGTTGCTGAGCACGCTCTATTTCATGCGACGCCACAACAACGGTTGCGCCAGAAGCAACAGCTTCCTTCACAATGTGATCAATTTCATCGCGACCCTTGGCATCTAGTCCGGCATGTGGTTCATCGAGCAACCACAATTCAGCGCGGCGCACAACCAAGCACGCCAATGCGCATCGGCGCTTTTGACCAGCCGACAATTCTGAAACTCTGCGCTCTGCCAACTTGCCATCAATGGACATGCGCTCCATTGCAGAGGTTCGCTCTGCTGTTGATGCGCCAACAACCGTCGACCAGAACGAAACGTTTTCCGCAATAGTCAGTTCACCAAAGAGTCCGTTTTGATGGCCGAGCAATCCAACGCGCTCGCGAACCGACTCACGATCAACCGTTAAGTCGAAACCCAACACATTCGCCGTGCCGCGAATAACCGGCATCAGACCAGCACATGCACGTAACAACGTTGACTTGCCTGCTCCGTTCGGGCCTTGCAGCAACACAATCTCATTTCGCTCAACGCGCAGCGTCACGCCTGCCAACGCCGGATACCCGTTGTATACCGCAACTGCATCAACAAAATTGATTACCGAATTGGCCGACATCACGAACCCTTGAACTTTGGCTGTCGCTTTTCCATAAACGCTTCTCTACCCTCGCGCGCATCGTTGCTTGCAAGTGCTTCTTCACGACATGCAGCAACCAATGCATCAATTGCTGGCTCACCAGCGCTGGATTCCAACGCAACTTTGTGTCCGCGAATAGTGAGTGGCGCAAGTTTGGCAATGTCACTTGCCCACGCCAATGCATCCTCAAGAGTTCCTAACCGCTGAAT
>CANKUF010000080.1 GCA_947486675.1 Acidimicrobiaceae bacterium | reverse complement strand
GACGCGATGGCCTGCTGCAACCAGGATGGGAATCATCTTTCGGTACAGATATGACCACGATGGTTCACCGTGCATCAGTAACACGATGTCTCCGTCGCGCGGGCCTTCATCTAGGTAATGAACACGGAGTTTTCCGCCGTCAAGATCGTTGATCTCCACATAGTTCGGGGCGAACGGATAATCGGCAAGATTGTCAAACCGACTGTCGGGTGTGCGTAGTGATTTCATTGAAGTGCCTTTCGAATCGACTCGGTAAGTATTGACTTAATGGTGTGAACTGACATCTTTTGGTCTGAGCGCATCATGTCGTAACTCTCAAATGTGGTCAGCGAATCGATGATGGCCACTGCAGCTTGCTGTTGCTGCTTGTCAAACGCCGAAAGTTCTTCGGCAAAGTGTTTGATGATTTGAGTACGAAGTAATTTGCGTCCGAAGACGAGTTGGTTTTTGATGATCGGGTTTTTAAATGCAAACGACCGCGCAGCCGGAGCAATCTTTTCGTTCATGGTGTAAATACGAACGCGCTGATTGATGAAGTTTTCTATTTTCGTATCAAGCGAACCGATGCCGGCATCGTCAATGAGTGCATACTCAATTTCTTTGGAAAATGCTAAGTCACATACCGAGCGGTACAGGTCGTTAACGTCATCGAAATATCGAAAGATAGATCTCTCTGATAACCCTGCTTTGCTGGCAATGAGCGCAGCGCTGATTTCAGTTTCTCCGTTTTCAATAAGCCCCAGTAGAGCATCGACAATGTCTTGACGATTGCGCTCGCGTCGCAGACTGCGACCGTCAACAGTGGACACCGGAATGCTGGTCATGGGGTTATGAAGTGATTCCGTCAATTGAGGCGGAAAGCGTCATTGCATAACTCTCACCAGAAGAAAGACCATTGATCGAGGCAACAAGCGCATCTGCCTCTTGTTCAGTTGCAACGTGAACAAATTGCACGGTGTCATATTTGCGACCGTCGCCGATGATGGTTCCTTCTGCCCACATTCCAACTGCGTTCGGCAATGAACTAAGAACGTGATCGCGGTCTGCTGCCTGGCGAACCACCATGACAATATTGCGCAACCCAAAATCTTCGGGACGAGTACGCGTGTCGAGTGCTTCATCTACTGGCCTACAACACACGATGGTGGTGCGCTTCATGCCAGCAGCCTTGTGCTCGTGTTTCTCGGCGAAGTCTTTGCGCTGCTGCATGTCGATAAACGATTTGCGAGTTGCATAACGCACGATGGCAATGCGATCCCAGTCTTCGTCGCCAATGTGATTCTTCGTTACGTCAGCAACGAACACAATGTCTGCACCAATCTTGTTCAGAATTGAAGCTGGGTTGTACTTGTCGTCGGCTTCACGTCCACTTACTTGTGGTGCGTCGGTGCTGCTGTATTGGGCAACGTCGTGGTACTTCATGAGGTTGACCATGAAGATTGGTCCGTCTTGTTCTGGGGGAGTTGTCGCCAACTGCGCGGCGTAGTCCAAGTCGATTCGGCCGTATTTGTGCTTGAGATTTGGTGTTTTTTCTTCGGACATCGTTTCCCCCTTGATGTGTTTTGACAGACTCTATGACAAAACATAGAGTCTGTGCAAGGGGGCACATTCAATGAGTCAGTACGAGCCGAGCTTTTCAGGCAAGATCGCCAGCACCTATCAGGAATCAACTCCTTCATGGCCCGAATTGCCGAAGGCACTTGGTGGACCGAATGTCATCACCATCGTGTTTGATGACATGGGTTTTGCTCACCCCAGTTGTTTTGGCAGTGAAATACCAACCCCCAACATCGATTCACTCGCAGCAACCGGGCTGAGGTACACGGGTTTTCACACCACCGCGCTCTGCTCGCCATCGCGTGCATCGCTACTAACAGGACGCAATCACCACTCGGTAGGAATGCGCGGAGTATCAAACTGGAACACGGGTTTTCCAAACATGCGCGGTGGAATTTCGCCTCGCGCAGGAACAATTGCCGAAGTGTTACGCACGCAAGGGTATGCAACTTTTTGTGCAGGTAAGTGGCACTTGGCGCCAATGGAAGAATGCACTGCTGCTGGCCCACATCACAACTGGCCACTGCAAAAAGGCTTCGATCGCTTCTACGGATTCTTGAATGGTGAGACCGATCAGTTCTATCCGGAACTCACACAAGACAATCAGCACATTCTTCCTCCGCGAACGCCAGAGGAGGGCTACCACCTCACCGAAGATTTGATTGATCAATCAACAACGTGGATTCGCGACTTGGTGTCGGTGCGACCAGACAGACCGTTTTATTTGTACTTGGCATTTGGTGCACAACACGCACCTCACCATGCGCCAGATTCGTACTTGGCGAAATGGCGTGGCAAGTTTGACGAAGGTTGGGACGTGCATCGCGACAGAGTGTTTGCGCGCCAAAAGGAAATGGGAGTTATTCCGCAAGACACAACGCTCGCCATGCGTAATCCTGGTGTGCGTCCGTGGGTAGAACTGACGAAGAACGAGCAGTTGTTTGCATGCAGACTGCAAGAAGCCTTTGCAGCAATGCTGGATCACACCGATGCGCAAATTGGCAGGTTGCTTGCATTTTTGGAAGAACGTGGAATGTCGGACAACACGATGATTGTGCTGTTGTCGGACAATGGCGCAAGCCGCGAAGGCGGACCACAAGGTGTGATGGACGAGTGGAGCTTCTTCAACAGCGAATGGGAAAATGTTGACGAAATTGTTGCCAACAGGCTTGACTACATCGGCACGAAGAAGGCGCACTCGAATTATCCGTGGGGATGGTCACAAGTTGGCAACACGCCAAGTCGTTGGTACAAGTCGCAAACATACGGCGGCGGAATTCGCGACTCGCTCATTATTAAGTGGCCAAAGGAAATTGCCGACCCTGGTGCAGTGCGCACTCAGTTCTGCCATATCTCCGATATTGCATCAACTGTGTACGAATCAATTGGAATTGAGCAGCCAAAAATGCTCAATGGTCACGAGCAAATGGCAATGCACGGTGAAAGCCTGCGCTACACATTTGGTGGGCCGGTGCAAGGAAATAAGCGTGGGCCACAGTATTTCGAAATGATGGGGCATCGAGCCATTTGGTCGGATGGATACAAGGCAGTCACATTCCATGACCAAAACGTGCCGTATGAAAACGACACGTGGGGCTTGTACAACCTGACTGAAGACTTCTCAGAAATGCATGACCTGTCGACTAAAGAGCCAGAGCGTCTGAAGAAGATGATCGCATTGTGGTGGGAAGAAGCAGAAAAGTACGGAGTGCTTCCACTTGATGACCGCGGCATTGAAATTTTCGGAACAAAATCTCGCCCAGGTTCACCGCACTACGGCAATACCTATACGTATTACCCACCGATTGCCCACATTCCATCGGACGCTTGCCCAATGTTAAGTGGTCGAGCCTGGACCTTTACGGCTGATGTTGAAGTGGGAAGTGCACCGCTCGAAGGCGTTATCTACGCGCGTGGTGGACACAACATTGGTCACTCCATGTTTATTCGCAATGGAGAGTTGAATTTCTATTACAACGCACTTGGCAAGCATCAACGAGCAAGCGCACCAGTTTCGCTATCAGCCGGCAAACACACACTTGCTGCGCGATTTGATCGAGAAGGCGAAACTGGCACGATTACGTTGCTGGTAGATGGCAAAGAAATTGGCAATGTGCACATTCCAAAGATCATGCGAATTTTAGGAAGCATGGGCATGGACTTGGGCTGTGATCGGTTGTCGCCGGTATGCCCAGACTACGTAGCACCATTTCCGTTTACGGGAAAGATCACGAAAGCCACATTCGAAATTCGTAGCCGTCCAACCAAAATTGACGAGCAGGCAGAAATGCGTGCGGAAGCAGCAAAGGAATAGTCATGTCGAACGAACTCATTATTGACTCATTGCAACGACGAATGAAAGCGTTGCATTCGCTATACGACCAGGCGCTCAGCACTATGACGATTGATCATGTGAATCACTTCGAGCGCGAAGGTGTATTGCCAATTGCGTTTAGCCTGTTTCACATCACCAACGTGATCGATTCATCGTTCTGGTTAATCACGGGTCAGGCGCCAGTGTGGGATGCAGAATGGAACAAGCGTGTCATGCCCGCCATTGACGACAATGGCAAGCACAAGACCGTTGAAGAAATGGTTGGCCAACGCATTGGCAACTACGAAGCGTTTCAGGAGTATTTGCAGATTGTGTTCAACCGCGTGCACGAATGGCTGGCGCAACTACAGCCAGAGGAACTCACTCGAGTGATTTTTGCGCGGCCGTTTCCGCCACAGATTGAAACTACGTACAGCGCGCGCGTTGCTGGCGAAGTGGGAATCACCGTGTTGGACGCAGTGGAGTGTTGGATTTACCAACACGGACTTCGCCACATGGGAGAAATCGAGTTTGCTCGTGGCCTCGTTGGCCTCGGTGGAATGACTTCCTAATTCGTAACTAGCGGCGTGGTCCGCGAATAAGCGCACCTGGCAATTCGCCAGTGAATGCATCGTTATCTACGGTTTGTACGCCACTGACAAACGTTTTTACGTAACCGTTTGCGTGTTGCACGAGACGGCGGCCATTTGCGGGCAAGTCGTATGCCATCTGCGGCATGTCAAAGCCAAGGTTGTCGAAGTCAACGATGTTGATGTCGGCTTTCATGCCTGGCTGC
>CANKUF010000079.1 GCA_947486675.1 Acidimicrobiaceae bacterium | reverse complement strand
ATCCCTTCTTGGTTTGCTACTACCCCGCGCATGCGCACTGCATGAATTGGAATATCTCCGGGACCTTTTGCTCCGCGCGCACCCTTAATGGCTTCGTGCTTCGTTGGGTCTTGTGCCCACTCGTTGCTTGCTGCTGCCATGCGTTGCGCAGTTGCAACTGCGGTTCCACTTGGTGAATCGGCTTTGCCGTCGTGGTGAATTTCAATGATTTCTGCGGTGTCGAAAAATGGCGATGCCATTTCTGCAAAACGCATCATGAGCACTGCGCCAATGGCGAAGTTTGCAGCAATTAAACAATTGCTATTCGTGAATGATTTCTTGAAGTTGTCGAGATCGTCTTGTGAAAAACCGGTGGTGCCAACAACAGCATGAATGCTGTGCATGGCGAGCCACGGAAGGTTGACACGTGAAGCTTCGGCAACGGTGAAATCAATTGCGACGTCTACTTGTGCATCGGCGAGTGCGCGCAATTCACCCGAGATGGTGAGCCCGTGAGTGGTTGATCCTGGAGCTCCAGAATCAACCACTGCTACGAGTTCTAAACCAGGATCAGCAACAACGGCATTACATACCGTTGCACCCATGCGCCCTGCGGCACCGATGACACCGACCCTGATCATGGTTAATTAGTTACCGTTAAATTCGCTGTCGAATTCGTCTTCGAAGCTGACCGACACTGCATTGTCTGCAGCAGGCTCAGATGGTGCTGATCCGCGGTTTGGTTCACGACGGTTGCTGTTTTCACTGCGACCTCCGCGATCGTTTCCACGACCACCACGATCATTGCCACGGCCGCCGCGATCGTTTCCACGACCACCACGGTCTCCACCGCGTTCTGGACGAGGTCCACGCTCTGGACGTGGGCCACGGTCGCCACCATCTGTTGGTGCGCTTCCTGAACCCTTCATTGGCTCACCGTCTGGTCCGATGAGCGAGAGGCTCACCTTGCCGCGGTCGTCAATGTCGTCTACGCGAACTTGAACTTCGTCACCGATGTTCAACACGTCTTCAACCTTGGATACACGCTGACCGTTACCCAACTTCGAAATGTGCACGAGGCCGTCACGTCCAGGAAGGATGTTGACGAATGCACCGAACTGAGCAATGTTCACAACGCGACCTGTGTAGGTAGCGCCCAACTCTGCAGTTGGAGGATCGACGATGGCAAGAATGCGTGCCTTCGCGTCTTCAACCTTTGAGTTGTCTGGTGAACCAATGGTGATGATGCCAGTTGCACCGTCATCGCTGACGTTGATTTCGGCACCAGTCTCCTGCTGGATGGTGTTGATGACTTTGCCCTTTGGCCCAATGACTTCGCCGACCTTGTCCAATGGAATGGTGAAGGTGACAATCTTTGGTGCGCTTTCAGCAACGGTTGTACGTGGTGCTGCAATTGCTGCATTCATCACGTCGAGGATCTTCAAGCGAGCATCTTTTGCTTGCTGCAATGCAGCGGCAAGAACTTCGCTAGGAATTCCTTCGATCTTGGTGTCAAGTTGCAACGCGGTTACTGCGTCTGCAGTTCCGGCCACCTTGAAGTCCATGTCGCCGAATGCGTCTTCTGCACCAAGAATGTCGGTGAGTGCGGTGTACTTACCTTCGTCGAAGATAAGTCCCATTGCAATACCGGCTACTGGAGCAAGAATTGGCACACCAGCGTCCATAAGCGAAAGGCTCGATGCACATACCGACGCCATCGAGGTGCTGCCGTTTGACGACAACACTTCTGAAACGAGACGCAATGTGTATGCGAACTTCTCTTGGTTTGGAACAACTGGGAACAATGCGCGCTCTGCGAGTGCACCGTGTCCAATTTCGCGACGCTTCGGGCTACCTACACGACCGGTTTCACCGTTGGCCCATGGAGCCATGTTGTAGTCGTGCATGTAACGCTTCGATGTCTCAGGTGTGATCGAGTCGATCATCTGGTTCATCTTTGGCATTGCCATGGTGAGCACGTTGAGTACTTGTGTTTCACCGCGTTGGAACAAGCCTGTTCCGTGTGCGGTTGAAATGAGTCCAACTTCTGCTGAAACTGGACGCAAGTCTGCAGGGCCACGACCGTCGATACGAATTCCTTCGTTCACAACGCGCTTACGCACCAACTTCTTGGTGAGTGAACGTACGGCTTCCTTGATCTGCTTTTCCTGACCAGCAAACTTGCCCGGAGCATCTGATGTTCCAGCAAGTTCAGCAAGTGTCTTTGCAGTTGCATCGTCAATTGCAGCGTTGCGCTCGCTCTTCAGAGCAATGCGAATTGCTGGCTGCAACGTTGCGGTTGCTGCTGCTTCTACTGCTGCAAACAACTCTTCGGTGTAGTCAAGTACTGGTGTGTACTTCAATGGCTCAATTGGGCCACGGGTTGCAATCACGCTGGCAACCAACTGGCGCTGCAACTTGATTGATTCCTTAATGAACTGCTTCGATGCTTCAAGACCGCCAGCAATGACGAGTTCGTCAACCTTTGGTGCTCCTGCTTCGTAGTAAGTAAAGCTCTTCTCGGTTCCGCCGGCTTCCACCATCATGATGGCAACGTCGCCATTGTCGAGTTCGCGACCTGCAACAACGATTTCGAAAGTTGCTTCTTCGCCCTCTTCAAATGTTGGGTGAGCAATCCATGATCCGTCTTGGCTGTATGCCAAACGAACTGCACCGATTGGACCGTCGAATGGAATGCCGCTGATCATGAACGATGCAGACGCTGCGTTAATTGCAAGCACGTCGTGTGGGTTCACTTGGTCGGCACCAATAACGGTGATCACGATTTGTGTTTCATTGCGGTAGCCATCTGGGAAGGCTGGGCGCAATGGACGGTCGGTCAAACGGCAAGTAAGAATTGCTGCTTGGCTTGGGCGTCCTTCACGACGGAAGAATGAGCCAGGAATTTTTCCTGCTGCGTATGCGCGCTCTTCTACGTCGACGGTGAGTGGGAAAAAGTCGATGCCATCGCGAACGCCCTTTGCGGCGTTTGCTGTTGCAAGAACTTGCGTCTTGCCAATTTTGGCAATGACTGCACCTTGTGACTGCAAGGCGAACTTGCCCGTCTCGAAGGTGAGGGTTTTATCGGTACCTGAAATAGGTGCCGATACGGAAATGGCGTCAGCCATGTGTATGTCCTTTCGTCCCTTAAGTCGTCTCGTGACGATTCATGAGGGGTTGAGGAACAACCGGTCGATTCCCAGTCGGCAATGTCGCAACATGAGTCCGTATTGACTCGTTGCGCAATCAGCGACTGACAACCGACTACGAGTTGTTCGTTATGTGTTTGCCTACGGCGTGCTTTAGCGACGCAGACCGAGATCTTCAAGAAGTTTTCTGTACTTCTCGATGTCACGGTCCTTTACATAGTCAAGCATGCGTCGACGGCGACCAACCATCATTAAGAGGCCACGGCGACTGTGATGGTCTTTGTGGTGGCTCTTCAGGTGGTCAGTGAGGCTGTTGATGCGCTCTGTAAGAAGTGCAATTTGCACTTCAGGAGAACCGGTGTCAGTTGAGTGAGCCCGGTGCTTGGCGATGGTTTCGCTTTTTGGAGCAGTTGCCATAAGTATGCCTTTCGTGTGCCCGCCGAATTGCGGGACCAATTGGTCGCAGTTGGCCTGTTGACCCTCTGCATCTCACCAGCGCTAAAAGCCCTAGTGGACCCCTTCAATGTATCGGGAGGGTTGTCGGGTTAGGCAGGGTAAACCCCTGTCCAATATGTGCCTATATAAGTAGTGTGAATTGCTGTGTTCACAGGAATCGTTGAAGAACTAGGCAAAGTCGGCTCGCGCAATGGCAGTCGCCTGCGCATCAACAGCACCACGGTGTTGGAAGGTTCCGACCTTGGCGCTTCCATTGCCGTGAACGGATGTTGCCTCACAGTGGTGGCCACCGATGGTTCGTCATATTGGGATGCCGACGTAAGTGACGAAACGTATTCACGCACCAACCTCGGCGCGCTGCAAACTGGCGATGTTGTCAACCTTGAGCGACCAATGGCGCTTGGCGAACGACTTGGTGGACACATGGTGCTTGGTCACGTAGATGCAGTTGGACATGTTGTCTCCCCTGCTCCCGATTTAGTGATTCGTATTCCGCGCGACCTGATGCACTTGATCGTTGAAAAAGGTTCAGTCACGGTTGATGGTATTTCGCTGACTGCATTCGATTTGTCGGCTGACACATTTCGCGTCGCCGTCATTCCGCACACCACCGCTGTCACCACACTTGGTGTTCGCAAAGTTGGCGACGCAGTAAACATTGAAATGGACGTGCTCGCAAAACATGTTCAACGTTTGGTCGAGCCACACACGAAACGTAAGTGGTGGCGTAAATAGTTATGGCACGCGACCTTCCACAACTTCGCGAAAAGATCGATCAGATCGATGCAGCAATTGTTGCACTGCTCGCTCAGCGAATGGAAGTGTGCCGCGAAGTTGCAGAAGTAAAAGCTGGCACGTCAACTGCAGTCATTCAGCCGCAACGCGTGCGCGAAGTGTTAACCACTCGCAGGCAGTGGGCAATTAACAGTGGCGTTGATGCCGACTTCGCTGAACAAATTTTCCGTACGGTTTTAGCTGAAACACACCGCATTGAAGTTGCACACGAACGCGGCGGTGTAGCACCAACGAAAATTGCAGACACGCTGTTGTCGGCACTCGACACGGTTGCGGTGCGCATCGATCACGTTGTTGTTGCAGTAGTTGATCTTGCATCTGCTTCATCGTTTTTGAAAACGCTTGGCTTTGCGTTGCAGCCATCCGAAGACGGCGATATCGTTACCG
>CANKUF010000078.1 GCA_947486675.1 Acidimicrobiaceae bacterium | reverse complement strand
CGGAAAAAGTTGACGCAACCAGTGAAGTTGCACGATCGCCCAACTAACGATTGATTTGCGCACAACCAGCAAATACAAACACAGCTAATGGTGGGCGTTGAGGGACTTGAACCCCCGACATCTTCCTTGTAAGGGAAGCGCTCTAGCCAACTGAGCTAAACGCCCGGATTACGGACTACTGATGATACAAGCAATTTGCTGGATTTATAGCCAGCGATTTCGCCGAAAAGTCCTAAATAACAGCCCACACACAATTGCCAAGCCGACCAAGACCAAGGGGTAGCCGAACTTCCAGCCAAGTTCTGGCATGTGTTCAAAGTTCATGCCATAGATTCCAGCGACCATCGTTGGCACTGCCCCGATACCAACCCAGGCTGAAATCTTGCGCATGTCTTCGTTTTGATTTACCTGAATTAGTGCGGCGTTGGCATGCAACGCAGCATCGATGAGATCGTTCATGAATTCAATTTCATCCATGACCTTCAGCAAGTGATCCCGCACGTCCGCAAAACGAGCAGAGTACTTTGGGTCGATATTGCGCACTTTGCCTTCAGCCAGTTTCGATAATGGCGCAACCAGGGGCAACACCGCACGACGAAATTCGATAACTTCGCGCTTCACAAAATACAAGCGAGAAGCCGGAGATGGAACTTCGTCATCAAAAACCGAATCTTCAAGTTGTTCTACGTCTTCCAATAAATGCGCAGAAACATCCATGTACTGGTCAACGAGCCTGTCAACTATTTCGTGAACAACAGAAGTAGAGCCATCTGCGAGTTTCTTCGGATTTGCTTCAAGCTGAGCGCGAACCGACTTCAGTGCCAGCGCTTCCCCATGACGAACCGCAATGACATAAGTGGGTGAAACGTAAAGAGATACGTCTCCAAGAACGACTCGTTCAGACTGTGGGTCATAAGCAACTGTTTTCAGCAACAAAAATGTGTGCTCTGAATACTCATCGAGTTTCGGGCGCTGTTTCCCTGAAAGCGTGTCCTCTACGGCAAGTGGATCCAATGAATAATCTTCCGCCAATCTTTCAAGTTCAGCCGGGCGCGCTTCAGAAAGACCGATCCATACAAAATCACCATCAACCGGAACGTCATCAAATTCGACTCGACTACCACTTCGATAACGGGCTTGGTCGATTAGCACACCCGCACCTTATTTCTTTGCTGAGCCAGACGTGAACATGTCTGCTGCTTGCACCCAGCCTGAAAACCTTGTCCCCAGCAAGGAATGGATGCGGTCTACAGACATGAGATAGCCAATAAAGGCGTGGTCGTCACAGTGGTCTGGAAGATGACCACTTTCGCGGAAACGGTCAAGAGCTTGCTTGCACCATGCTGAATATCGGGCATGATCCCCTCCGCCATAATTATTCAAATCAAGCATCCAAGACTCTGAGACCTGACCGTATTCCCACATCCAATCAATCGAGTATTGGTCGATGGTTGCGACACGACTCTCATCTGCGGAAACCGCATTCAGGAGTGACGTTCCAAGAATTGGTCCCAAGCCACACAGCGGCGAAGACAGGAACTTTTCGTAGGAAGTTTCGGACTTCAATTTCAGTACTTCTTCCCCGACTTCCAGCCCAGGTTGCGAAACAATTTGCTGCACAATAAACGGAGCATTGGCCACTCGCTCGCCAGCCCACATCATGGTGGCGCAAAAAGCGCGATACATCTCGTCGGCTTGTTTTGACCACTCGAACATGGACTTGACCATGGCTCGTGAGATGCGGTCTGGGAAAGACCACTCTGTAGAGATAGTCAGGCCGCTGTGCTCAACAGTCCAGTTCTCTGCTTTCCACAACGGACCAGCGTTTGAAAAAGCATTGCCACCTTCGGACACGTACGCATTCAGCAACGCAACAAGTCGCGACCACGCGGCTTTCGAAACTGGTTCAGCCATGATTGCTTCGAATTTCTCGTAATGCACTCAACAATTCAGGAGTTGCAGCAACAATCGGAGTTCGCTTCGATGCGTACTCAGTTACTGCAAGATCACGATCTTCATGCTCAGCAAATGACACGCCTGCCTCTTCGCAAATCATGATGCTTGCCATGTAATCCCACACACCATGACTGTGAAAATCAATCCACCCATCAATAACACCTTGAGCAACTAAACAAATATCGAGTGCAGCTGCGCCGAGCGCACGAAACTGTGCCCACTTCGGTCGAAATGATGCCAAACCAGACACACCGACAACTGCTTGCTTCAACTCTGTGCATCCAGAATGTGACATGCGCTTGCCATTATGAAATGCCCCGTCACCGCGTGTTGCCCAGTAACGATCTTTGCCCGAAGCTTGGTTGACCACGAGGGCTGCTCGCGGGCCATCCTGATCTACAGCGCACAATGCTGTGGCGAACCACTGCACTCCTCTACTGGCATTTGTAGAACCATCGAGTGGATCCATGATGACCATGATGGTGTCTTGGCCAAATTCACCAGTTCGCTGACTCTCTTCAGAAAGCACAGCACAACCGGCAGCATGCAAAATAGCTAATGCCGCATTGTCTGCAGCTACATCGACTGAATACTGCGTGTGGCGAACCCCAGACAGCCCCCAATCGGTGTTCGACTCCAGCACCACAGCAACCGCGTCAGCAACTTGGTTGAGTACAGCCAAAATGTCGGCGTTCGAACTTGATCGTGAAAGCTTCATGAAGGATTACCGTTCGTCACGAACGAATGGTTGTCCAAGCATTTTTGGCGCACCAAGCAAACGACGTGCTCTCGGAGTAGACAACATCACCAACACGAACAGCGTTGCTACGTACGGAAGCATTTGCACAATTTCTGGCGGAAGAATATTGATCTGCTGGCCCTGCAATGTAAACGGCACTTGCAAGGTGAAGCCGAACAACACGGCTCCTGCAATGGCACGCAACGGACGCCATGCGGCGAACACCACGAGTGAGAGCGCAATCCAACCAATGCCATTGGTCGTGGCTGCTTGGCTCCAGGCCGTGCCACGAGCAAGCATGAACCAACCGCCCGCCAAGCCCATGAGCGCGCCACCCAAGATGGTGTGCACGAACCGCACCATTGCCACCGACACACCTTGAGCATCCACGGTTGCAGGAGCGTCGCCTGTTGCACGCAGGACCAAACCAGGGCGAGTTCTGTTGAGATACAACGAACACACCAAAGCTCCTGCCCAGGTGAGGTAGGTGAAGATGTCGTGACCAAACAGAATTGGTCCAAGAACCGGAATGTCTGACAGTGCTCCTAAGTTCATCGGCTCGATTGTCACTGGGCGTGTTTTGCCTTCTACGGGCTTGCCAATGAACTGAGATAAACCGTTACCAAAAATAACGAGCGCTAACCCAGCGACAATCTGATTGGCCCGCAACGTAATGGTGAGCGTTGCATGAATGGTGGCCATGGCAACACCAACCAACACCGACAAGAACAATGCCAACCACAAATTGCCAGTTCCATCGCTGACCAAAAATGCAGTCACGGCACCCATTAACAAAATGCCCTCAACGCCCAAGTTGATGACACCTGATCGCTCGGTGAGTATTGCGCCAAGCGTGGCAAGAATCAGCGTGGTCGCGATGCTGATCGCATCTGAAAAAGTGAGGATCCAGACGTTCGAGTTCACGATGCCACACTCACTTGCTGAACACGTCGAATACGCAGTCGATTTCGTCTAAACACTTCTCCGCCAAGAGCAAACAACAACACCGAACCCTGCAGCACTACCGCGATGGAAATAGGAACGGGGTTAGATGAAATCTGCAACGATGCTCCGCCTTCACGCAAACCTGCAAACAGAATTGCGGTGAGGATGACGGCGACAAAGTTGTAACGCGCAAGCGCAGCAACCACAATTCCTGCATAGCCGAGGCCTATTTGCAGAAGACCTGGGTCAACTTTGCCAGCAGGCCCAACCACATACATTGAGCCAGCAAGGCCGGCAAGTGCACCCGAGAACAACAACACCGACAGTGTCAGTTTTGTAGAGCTCATACCTGCGTAACGGGCAGTGTTTGGCGAATCTGCGAATACCGAAGTTTCGTATCCGTAGTTCGAACGCTTCATAAACCAGTACAAACCAACGGCGAGAGCAATCGCAATGAACACTGTTGGATAGGTGCGCGTTGTGCCGAAACTTCCGAGGCGCGCTGATTCTTCGATGAGGCGACCTTGCGGGAATGACGTCGATGGATCACGGAAAATTCCCCGACTACCAAAGATGAAGTAGTTCACCAGGTTCAACGCCACATAATTCAGCAACAGCGAACTCACGATTTCGCTTGTTCCCAACTTCGCCCGCAGCACCGCTGGTAGCAATACCCATAATGCGCCACTCAGCGCGCCAAACAACAGCACCACAGGTACAGCAGCAAAACCAGGCAAGGCCCCTGCCAAAACAATTCCGGCCCATGCAGAGCCAATCATGCCCAAATACATTTGGCCCTCTTGGCCAATGTTGAACAGGTTCATGCGAAATGCAAAGGCGGCGGCAAGACCCGTGCAAATAAGTGGAGTGGCAGAACCAAGCGTGTTCGTAATGCCCTTCGTTGAGGCATAGCCGCGTTCGATAAGCAGCCACAGCGTGCCGATTGGCGAATGGCCAGTGAGAGCCAGAAACACTCCACCGACAACAAAGGCGAACAACAACGAAAGTGCTTGCACAGCGAAATACAGCCATTTCGGTGTGGAGAGCCGAGGCTCTAGTTCAATTCGCATGTTTCCAATAATCATGAGAGACCCGCCATTGCCAAGCCAACGGCTTCCACGTCCACCTCGGTACCTGCCGCTTCATGC